>NZ_JACJQO010000002.1 GCF_014696715.1 Pseudanabaena sp. FACHB-2040 | reverse complement strand
AATGGCGCTGTGGACCCACACCGACTCCATCTCGAACTCGGAACGTGAAACGCAGCAGCGGCGAAAATAGTGAGGGGGTTGCCCCTTGTCAAAATAGCTCGATGCCTGGTCTACATTCCAAAAGCCCTCTTCCTTCAATGGATGAGGGCTTTTTGTTTGAGAGTGCAGTTTTTCAGCAGCAGTAAGCTTTTTTCTTGAAAGGTAGCTATCCGCACTTCGAGATTCGGTTCACACTCGGCAATTTATCTAGGGATTGTTACAGTAGATCTATGTAACAACGCTCTCTACACACCGTAATTTCCCACAGAGCGAGAATTGCTGAATTTGGAGAGGGCTTTTTCAAAAAGACTTCTCTGACACACAAAGAGTCTTTCTCTTTCCTTACTATTCATTGCATCATTGCAAAGCTGTTATAAATGACAAGCGATCTCCAGAAGTTGCTGGACATTTTGCCCCAGGATCTTCAGCAAGCTTTAGTTCATCACCCTAAGCGGGACACACTGATTGAAGTTGTTTTGGATTTAGGCCGCTTCCCAGAAGCTCGATTTCCTGGAGGTGCAGAGTATTTGTCTGAAACTGCTGTCACCCATGAGCACCTGCAGGCGTGCATTCAACACGTCAGTCTATTTGGTGGTGATAATCGGGCAGGGATTGAGCAGACTCTGCACCGCATCAGTGCTATTCGAAACCGGACGGGTGACGTTATTGGTTTGACTTGTCGAGTGGGTCGCGCTATTCATGGCACTATTGCTATGATTCGTGATTTGGTCGAAACTGGCCAGTCTCTTCTCTTGTTAGGTCGCCCTGGCGTTGGTAAGACGACTGCACTGAGGGAAATAGCTCGCGTGTTGGCGGATGATCTAAATAAACGCGTCGTGATAATTGATACGTCTAATGAGATCGCTGGCGATGGCGATATTCCCCATCCGGCTATTGGTCGGGCTAGGCGCATGCAGGTTAGTCGCCCGGAACTGCAGCATCAGGTGATGATTGAAGCTGTGGAAAACCACATGCCGGAGGTCGTTGTCATTGATGAGATTGGGGCAGAGTTGGAGGCGCTTGCAGCTCGAACGATTGCTGAGCGTGGAGTACAGCTTGTTGGTACAGCCCATGGGAACCAAATCGAAAACTTGGTTAAGAACCCAACCCTCTCTGATTTAGTGGGCGGTATTCAATCCGTAACTTTGGGTGATGACGAGGCACGGCGTCGTGGTTCCCAAAAGAGTGTTTTGGAGCGTAAAGCGCCACCTACCTTTGATATTGCGGTTGAAATGTTAGAGCGTCAGCGCTGGGTAGTCCATGAGAGCGTTGCAGAGACAGTAGATGCTTTGTTACGGGGACGACAGCCTTATCCCCAGGTCAGAACAGTTACTGAGAGTGGGGAAGTCATAGTCACTCAGGAGGAGCCCAAATCTTCTTCGGGCTCTCTCATCAGCCCTGCAGCTCGGTCTCGGCGACAGTCGGTTGGGCAAGTGCTCCCTTTTCACCACAAGGGCTACCAGCGAGATACTTTGGGAACTTGGGAGCCAACTCAGCAGCTTTCGTTAGCAGATCCGGCTCATAAGGCTGTGTTAGGAACTGGTGAATTGGATACTCAACGTTTGGTTAAGGCGGTTAACGGTCACAGTCTGCATTTGTATCCTTATGGCATTAGCAGACAGCAGCTTGAACATATTGCTACGACCCTAAAATTGCCGGTGGTTTTGGTGCGAGAGCTAGATGAGGCAGACGCGATTTTGACGTTGCCTGCTCACCGTAAAAGCCAATCTAAGCTGGAACGCTTGGCCAAGCAGCGACAAATCCGGATTCAGATTGCCAAAGGGAATACGGTGCTAGAAATTACTCGGGCTTTGCAGCGTTTGTTAGGAATAGATGCGCTAGCCAGCCTAGCGCCAGGTGAACTCAGCTTGTTTTCAGAGGAAGGTAGTGAGCATGAGCTTGAGGCGCTTGAAGAAGCTCGAATTGCGGTTGAGCAAGTGGTTATTCCCAAAGGTCAGCCGGTGGAGCTACTGCCTCGTTCAGCTAAAGTCAGGCGATTACAGCACGAACTGATTGAGCACTATCAACTCAAAGCGACTAGCTTTGGAGAGGAACCCAATCGTCGATTGCGTATTTACCCTGCATAGCCTGGTTTTGCTGACGGCTAAACGCTCTTCTTATATAGGCGGTTGTTTACTTCTATTAACTGAGAACAGGCTTTTGTTACGTTTTCGTCCATCTTGGGTCGGATGGGTTTGCTCGTTCTCAGCCTGACAATATCAATATGTTGGAACACTCAAAGCAACCCCTAGGACAACCTAGGGGTATTTTTTGCTGCAGAGGTGAGGACTCGATTTGACCTGCAGCGATTTTTCGGCTTTGCAAGAAAACCCACAAGGATTTTGGAGAAATTTAGCTGAATTTTGGAAAAAGTACAACGGTTTTGGGAGATCCCTTTCCAGAAGATGGATTGCCCTTTGCGCACAGCAGGCGCTCGCTGTTGGGTTTCAGCTACATGTCGCTAAGCCGATAGAGTCTAATCAGTTAATCGAAGCGATTGTCAGCCTGACCCACCGCTCTCAAAGCGGTGGGATGGGCAGTTTACTCTAGGCCGATTGAACTAGCTGATTAGGCGCTGGCAAAACCGCAAGCTGGGGCGGAATTCGAGCTAGTACAGCGGTTTTTAGTGGTTCGGGGCGGATGCTGTAGGGGAGTAGACCCTCAGGGTTGAGCGCATAGTGGCGAAGGCACTCGATGAGAGCGGGGGCAGCAGTCGCAGGCTGCAGATGGGCAAATAAGTAGGTGTACTTGCCTGCTGCAGAAAATGCAGCCATGCAAGATTTCTCACAGGCAAACATGCATCGAACTGGCTCAATAGAAACTTGATCGGGTAGCTGGGCTGTTGCCGCGAGGCGAGTTAGCTCCTCTAGGAGTTCTTGCCCGCCGCTTTTGCCTTGGGTCTGATCGTTGACGCGAACGGTGGCACATTGAGTGCAGACAAAAAGGGTATGTTCTGGTGTCATAAAACTCAAAGATTAGGACAACGCTAGAGATGCCGAGCGTAGGGTTGCGGCATCTCTCTAAAATTGACTTGGAGCAAAGATTACTTGTCTACTCTAGGCTTCTAGTGGCTGTGTCCGTTGTTAATCGTTTGGAGCTTAGGCGGTAGCGATGGCTTGGGCAAACGGGGAGTGGCTGAGCTGCAGCCAAACTGGCAGCGCAAAATAACTTGAGCACCTTCTGTACCTCGCAGATAGAGCTAACGGTATGCAGGTCGGCGGGCATTCTGACTCAAAGGCCGAAGCCTAATTACAGTTGCGGGACAGCGCCGGACTTGCACCGGACTTTCCCCAATAGGCATCTAGCTGACCGATAGTACCGGTGCCAAATGCCAGTCTCTAGCGGCTGCTCCCCGCTAGAACCGACTTAAGCCTTCCCAGCTTATACCAATTCCAGAAAAAAGTGCTGCAGGTAGGGGGTGGGAGAGTGGATAGGTGGTAGTGGCCATTTAGAGAATTGGTGTTAGCACCTGCGGGAGCTGTCGGGGCAGCCGTTGGCACCCTGTGATTAACCCAGCTATGGGCCTAGCAGTGGCAGAAATGGACTTACAAACATTGCAGCCTGGGTGCGATCGCGCAGTTCTAGCTGGCTCAGAATTCGGGTGATGTGGTTCTTAACTGTGCGCTCTGAGATATAGAGAGTAGCTGCAATTTCCCGGTTGCTGGCTCCAGATGCAATTAGGCAAAGCACTTCCCGTTCCCGAGTTGTGAGGCCTACTAGCTGGGGGGGCAGCTGGACGGGTGTAGCCGGTGGGGCAGGTGCGATCGCTTTTTCCAACAACCCTGGCCCCATTTGGGTATAGCCTTTGTTAATGGCTCGAATAGCCTCAGCCAGGTCATCCGAATGAGTATCTTTCAAAAGGTACCCTCGGGCTCCGGCCCGCATGGCTTGGGCCACATCCTCATTGTCATCAAAGGTAGTGAGCACCAGTACCCGCGTCTCGCTAAACTGTTGGCAGATGGCGCGAGTAGCCGCTACCCCATCCATTCCTGGCATACGCAGATCCATCAGCACCACATTAGGGCGCAGCGCCTCCACTTGGGCGATAGCCTGCATCCCGTCTGCCGCTTCTCCGACTACCTCTAAATCGGGCTTAGCCTCTAGCAGGCTGCGCAGACCCTGGCGAATGATAATTTGGTCGTCTACCAGCAGCAGGCGAATTGGATGGGTCATAGAACAATCCCCGGCAGCGGTAGTCTCACCGTAATCTGGCAGCCCTGGCCGGGCTGGCTGAAGAGCTGAAACTGGCCGCCTAGAGCCAAGGTACGCTCTCGCATGCCTTGCAAGCCAAAGCCTGTGGAGTTGCCCTCAGGGTCAAACCCCCGGCCATTATCATTGATCTGCAGCTGCACAATTTCCCCCTGCTCTAGCAGTTGGATGCTCACTTCGTCGGCCAGGCTGTGCCGGTAAATGTTAGTTAGCGACTCTTGCAAAATGCGGTAAAAAGCTGCTCGAAATTCCGCGGGTAGCGGGCGGGTCAGTGCCAGGGTGTAAGCAGGGGTAATGCCGGTCGTCTGCTGGAACTCTTTGAGGGAGGATGCGATCGCATCTTCCAGAGACTGACCTCGCAATGGGTCGGCTCGCAGCATAGAAACCGAACGCCGCACCTCCTGCAGAGCTCTAGCGCCTAAACGTTGGGCTTCCTGTAGAAAAGCAGCGGTTTTGCCAGCATCGGTTGGTAAAAATAGCTGAGCATTTTCTAGCTGAATACTCTGAGCTGTTAGGGTATGTCCTAACGCATCGTGAATTTCGCGGGCAATGCGATTGCGCTCCTGCAGCGTTGCCTGATCTTCAATTCTGAGCGCGTACTGCCGCAGCTGCACATTGGCCTGCAGCAGCTTTTCCCGGCTCTGACGCTCGGACAGCAGCGTGTTGATCAGCAGCAGGGTAAACAGCAGCGTTAGGCCAAAGGTTACCGCTGTATTGAGCTTGAGGGTAAAAATCGTTTGGGTCAACAGTTCGGGAGGCGGGAGCCGTCTGGGTGGCGGCGGGGCCATCGGCATCGGCTGAAACAGCATCAGCAGAAAAGCCCCAAATACCCCAATGGCCACCGTCAAGCGTCCTGCCTGCTGAAAGATCAGACAGCTACGCATGACAATAATCAGACCTAGTAGCGGGAAAAAGGCCGTTCGCCGGTTCAGCTCAAACGCTAAAAACAGTAGACCAAACTCTACTGCCGTATACAACACCTTGCTTAAAGCATTTTCCCTGGGCAGCTTCAGACCCATCAGCCCAAAACTAGCCAGAATCAGAACTGAGGAGAGCAAGCCCCACTTTCCGGCCGCAGCATGGGGCGTAGGTCGAATCTCACCCAGCAACATAATCCCCAGCAAAATCCATTCCAGGTAAAGCATTAGACGAAAGGAATGGTTGGGAAAGAGCCAGCGACGGTGCATAGGCAGGCAAAAGCGGGAGATCTGGAATGCTGACTGCAGCTTTCTTTAGGGTAGGGCAGAAGCAGTCCTGCTTTCTAGCGTCTAGTGGCCCGCTTTAGCGGCAGGTGGGCAGTACCAAAGTCCTAATTTCTCCAGGGAAGTAGGTACCAGCCGAATAGGGAGTTTGGGCTGATGTGAGGGGCTCTCCTCGGTTTCTAAGATTTGAACATCAAACAACGGTTTGTTCGACGTTTTTTTGCTCAAAGGACTTTTATGAACACTTGGCCCACCTCAATCAAAAACCAGATTTCGCCCAATAGACGGCTGCCCCTGCTAGCGGGTATGTTGGCGCTGGCGCTGGCAGCCACCCTTGCTCCAGCGGGGCTAGCCCAATCAGGTTCACTTCAAGAGTGTGGCGATCGGCAGGGGCAAAATCATTTGAACCTGACTACAGAGCAGCAGGCCCAAATGGACAGTATCCGGCAAGCCGAGCGACAGCAAATGGACACCATCTTGACCACCGAGCAAAGAGAGCGTTTAGAAACGGCTAGAACCAATCGAGAAAACCCTCGCCAAGTCTTTGAATCCCTTGGCCTGACAGAAACTCAAAAAACTCAAATGCAGGCAGTTCGCGAATCTGCTAGAGAGCAGATGAATGCTATCCTCACCCAGGAACAGCGACAGCAGCTAATGCAGCGTTCTCCCCACGGGCCAGAGGGTAGGTCTCCCGCAGGTGAGCAGCCCCAGTAAAGATTAAAAATTGACCAGGAAGACGCGCAGAGCCTGAATTCTGCGTGTCTTCCTGGTCTACTGTTCCCAATTCTTTAGCTGTAGAGTGCCGGAACTGAGTGAGGCTAAGGTTTGCAGGCTTGAATCGGCTGACCCAAAAAAACAGCTAGCTGCTCTATGCCGCTCTTCAATCGACGGCTGACTGTCATGGGGCTAACGCCCAAGCGCTCAGCGGCGACTTTTCGGGGCAGTTCCTGCAAGTACACCATTTCGATGATAGAGCGAGTTTTTTCTTCTAGCTGACTGAGGGCGTGCTGCAGCTGGGCGCGGTCTTCCTCCCAATGGAGCAGCACTTGAGCATGGGTATCGGGCAGCATGTCTCCCAGACTCAGTGGGGATGACTCGTGCTGATGAGTTATGCAGGCATCAAGGCTGAGGGGTGAGCGGTTGTGGTTAGCCACCTGCATTTCCTGCCACTCGGTCTTGGAAATGCCTAATCGGGTAGCAACTTCGGCATCTTTGGGATTGCGGCCTAGCTCATGGCTCAGTTCACTGCAGACCCGCTGAGCTGTCTTTTGTAGCTCCTGCCAGCGTCGAGGAATTTTTACGGCGCTGCTGCGATCGCGCAGGTAATGCAAAATCTCCCCGCGAATGTAGGGCACTGCAAATGAACTAAAAGCACAGCCCTGCTTGGGATTGAACCGTTCGATGGCGCGAATCAGGCCCAGATAGCCAATTTGTTCTAAGTCCTCAAAGGGCTCTCCACACTGATGGCAAAGCCGGTGCACAATCTTACGTACGAGTCCAGTATTGAGCTTGACTAACTGATTTCGCAAGTTTACCGAGGGGGCTTGATGGTAAGAAACCAGCAGATCCATCATTTTGGCAGAGCAGGGAGATTGGCTTTTCATGATTGCACCAAGGGAGCAAGAACATCCATGTGGGCCTATTGTCAGCCAAGAACACAGAGCCACAAACCCGTTGTTCTACGGGACTCTTGGAGGGTAGTCTAGGACGTCTCAGGATAAACACGGAATGTTTTAATTTGCCTGTAGGCTGCAGCACTGTCGCAAGGGATTACCCTTAGTTCAGCTCGTTTCCCCCAGGAGTTATTTCCTATGGCGACTGATTATGTTCTGTTTATCCACGGTGTTAAGAACCGCAACGAGGCAGAGTTTCAAAAAACGGCCCAGGGCTTGCTAAACAGCATTCGCCAGTCTATGAAGGACAATACCCGAGATCTCAAGCCAGTCTTCTTTTTCTGGGGCGATCTCAATGTGCAGCCGCAGCTGACGCTCCAGCGAGGGCTGGAAGCCTCGCCTGCTTGGAAAGGTGTGTGGTTTCAATCTTTAAGAACCACGCAAATTCTGGAATTTGTAGGAGATGCTGCTCTGTACTTGAGCCGTCACGTAGGTTCTCAAGTGGTCCGTCGCTTTCAGGAAACTGCCCTGGGTTCACTGCAGGGGGCAGCTCCAGGTGACCGGCTGCATCTGATTACCCACAGTATGGGTACGGTCATTTTCTTCGACATTTTGTTTGCAAGCCGGTGGGAAGATCCTCGGTTAGATGAGGATGCCAGCACCCGTCAGATTCGGCAAATTGTCAGCCAGATCCGGGATGCTCTCTTTGGGCTCGGTGCCCATCCAGGAGCCGGATTACCGGTTGCTAGCATTCCACGATGGGTTCGCCGATTGCTTTATTTAGCCTGCTATCGGTGACGGGAGAGAGTTCCCACGACCTCTCTCCCAATCTGAAGGAGTTTTTGCGGCGGCTCTTTAATCTCAGGCAGAATAAGGAACTGCTCTGGCACAACTTCATTCACCCGGGTGATCCGATTGCCTATCCTCTGAGTGGGGTGATTCCGCTGTTGCTGCCAGATAGCCAACGCTACGTTCGGGTGCGCGATATGTTGACCCAAAGAGGAAATCTCTGGAATACCCCGTTTCAGCAAACTTTGGTGCCGCTGTTGGGAGGAGGAGACGCCCACGGCAGCTACTGGAAGAGTGAGCTGGTTGCTAAGACCATTGCCGAGGTACTGCGGTAGGTCAATTGTCTCTCAGTAGCGCAGCCTGACAGCTTAACCCAATAGTGCAACCTACAGGGGTCAGTCTGACGGCTTGCAATGAGCTTTAACTGCCAGACTAGACCCCTACTCCAGACCCTTCAGCGGCTGACTTGGGCCGTTGAGGGCTGGTTTTGGTTTCCCCACTGGCTTTGCAGCTGTTCGATGGCCTGGGAATACTGTACGTCTTCGCCGGTGCCCAAACGCTCAGGATGGCTCCACAGTTCTTTTTGTTCATCTTCGGAGGCGTCAACCACGATATCGGGGGCGATGCCCAGATGGTTAATGTCTAAACCTGATGGGGTAAAGTAGCGGGCAATAGTGACGTTGAGACCAGAGCCGTCGCCTAGGGGATTGACAGACTGCACTAGGGCTTTACCGAAAGTTTGGGTGCCGACGACGGTGGCGCGGTGATCGTCCTGCAAAGCCCCGGCCAAAATCTCGCTGGCGCTAGCCGAGTTGCCGTTGACTAGGACTGTCAGTGGTAACTCGGTGAGAGCGGTACCGTCGGCCGCAATCTGGCGGGCGCTGCCGTTTCGATCGACAGTGCGGACAATGTCGCCTTCGCTGATCCACATGCGTGCGATCGCAACAGCCTGATCTAAGCGCCCGCCTGGATTGTTGCGTAAATCCAGTACAAACCCATCTACCTGCTGGCTTTGTAGGCTGGTGATGGCTCGCTGCATCTGCTCGGCAGAGTGGGCGTTAAATTGGGACAGCCGGATATAGCCTACTGAGTGTCCTCCCTCACGCCTTACGGCCGAATGTACTACCGGAACGTCGATCTTGGCTCGCGTTAGGGTCATGACGAAGGGGGCTGTGTCGTTGCGCTGCAGCAGCATTTGCACGGGGGTGCCCGCCTCGCCCCGAATCAAGTCGGCAGCAGCTTCTACCGTCATGCCCTGGGTGGGGGTGCCGTCGATTTGGAGAATGAGATCGCCTGCCTGCACTCCGGCCTCTAGTGCGGGGGAGTTTTCGATGGGCTGTACCACCATTAGAGTCTCAGTATCGCCATCAAGGGCCAACCGCATGCCTACTCCGACCAGCTCTCCTCGTGTTTGGTTTTGAAATGCCTGAAATTCGGTCGGGCTCATGAAACGAGTATAGGGATCATTGAGCTGCTGTAGGGCTTCTCTCAACGCCGCATAGGCTTCTTCCTGGGAGGAATAGTTGGGCGAAAGCAGCGTCTGCCGAACTTGCTCCCAGTCCACCTGATTAAAATCAGGATCAACGTATTCTCGGTTGATAATCTGCCAAGCCTGATCCAGAGTGGCCTTGGGACTGTCTTGAAGCGCGGCGCGAGCAATTGGGGCGAGGGCTGCAATGCTGACAAAGGCCAGAGAGGACGTCAGGAGCAGGGCTTTGCGGCTAGACGGCATAGGAGTCACCTGTAGTGGGGTGATACGGCGATTTTGCTGGGCGAAGAGGCGGGAAACACAAACCGGCATCTATCGTTAGATAGTTTCTATAAAACAGCTTAAGTGGGCCGGATTGCGAGGATGTGTCTTTTCTGACACAAAGCAACACTTGGCAGTAAGGTACCCAACTCTGCCTGTGGGCTAACTTTCAAAATATACGAGGGTACCCTGAGGCGATCTAGGGGTAGGACATCTTGAGCAGTGGCACACTCCTTCTAAAAAGGGTGCGTTAAACATTACGTCTATAGAGGGATGCCTAGACATTTTTTTGGGCTGCTTGTCGCTAGCGGCTGGCTGCTAAAGCAGAGATTCTTTAAATAACCGTTCTTACGCCCCAACGCAGTGTCTGAGTGGGTTGGTGTGTGACTCGTGTGGTTTTCGACCATGATCCACACCGGCTTAAACATCATCTATAACTACTGATATTTACAAAAGATCATACTAAAGATGGATATCTTACTTCAGTAATTTTTCTACGGTTAGAGAGTAATTTTTTGAATGCAGCCAAGACAGGCATGGGCAAAAACTATTACCCCTGGAATATCCAGGCATTGGTGGAGTGGTTGAGGGCAGAGATGGCAAGGGACAAGGCCGTAAAGGGGACTGTAACAGGCCTTGATATTTCACCTGACACCATTGAGGACTGGATGGTCAGCCGCTCTATTGATATAACGCTGGATCAAATTCAGGCGATTGCTCACTACCGCAGATGGAGCATAGAGCAAACAACTCAGTGGTTAGGAATCAAGCCAGCCCACTTCAAAGAGCTGGTCAGCTAGATTTCTGTCGCTGCAGAGCGCATGGGTATAGTTCAGGAATAGCTTTACTTCGCTTGCAGCGGCATAGTACGGAGGCTCGTTAGCCTGCTTCCCCTTGGGTGTAGTAGCAAAGCAGTCTTGAGTTTGAGCCAAAGGTATTTCTGCAAAAATTGAGTGCTCTTTCCTATCGCAGAGGCTTTTGACGTGATAGATTCACGGGGAGCGGCTGATCGCTCCTGGTTTCTAGCGTTGAACCTACTGCTTTTGGGGGCAGCATGTTTATCTCCGTCATTGCAGACTACGGCACAGGAGATCCCGCCTTTTCTGAGGTAACGCAGCGGTTGCTAATGGCGCTTCCCGAAGCCCAAGTGCAGCTGTTGTCAGTACCGCCCTTTAGCACTTTGGCTACGGGGTTTTGGATTGCCCAGTTGGGCCTGAACCCTGGCCCCAGCCAGCGGCTGATTTATCACAACTGCGCCCCTCGCCAGGACGATCCGGAGGCTCGGCGCAATAATGAGGGCGAGGGATTGTCCTACGCGCTGTTGCCTAACGGGGTGAAGGTTGTTGGTGTCAACGCTGGATATACCCTGTCTTTTATCAGGCAGCAGGCTCAGGTGCTGCAGACGGTCAACGTTTCTCGGGGCGGCTCTCAGTTTCGCTCACGCGATGTTTTTCCGCCTGCAGCGGTGGCTATTTTGCAGGAAGACTTTGCTTTGCTAGGAGACCCGTTAACGCCAGAGCAAATTCCAGAGGTGCCTATGGATCGGGTGGCTTGGGTGGATGGCTACGGCAACATTAAAACGACGATTCCGGCCCACACCCTTGATCTAAAGCCTGAAACTAAGGTTGTGATTCGAATTGGGGATATTGTCAGTGATGCGGTCTACTCTGACGGCAGCTTTAAAGTGCCTGAAGGTACGTTGGCCTTCGCTCCTGGCAGTTCTGGCTGGCCTGCGGCTGATGGTGGGGAGCCTCTGCGCTGGATGGAGCTTTTTTTGCGTGGCGGCA
The DNA here is from genome assembly GCF_014696715.1 of Pseudanabaena sp. FACHB-2040. Classification (NCBI taxonomy): domain Bacteria; kingdom Bacillati; phylum Cyanobacteriota; class Cyanophyceae; order Pseudanabaenales; family Pseudanabaenaceae; genus Pseudanabaena; species Pseudanabaena sp. FACHB-2040. The sequence goes on along the minus strand of NZ_JACJQO010000002.1, from coordinate 239,452 downwards.
GTGCTTGGGAGCGGTTTAATCGGCCTCGGGTGAATCAGCGAGTGGCGCGGATTGCTTAGTAAAAGGACGTGGGGAAATGAAGATCGGCAAGATGAGTTGTCTAAAACCCTCCTATGGAAGGAATTTGCAGATGGGTGTCAACCTGCCGTAGGACGGACGCTTAACTGCTGGAGGCTTCTCTAGGATCGAAATATCGCCTGCGGAATCTCTTCAATTGAATTGAGGTCTCGCAGGCGATAGGCTGCGATCGCAACTCAATGAGGACTTACTATGTCTGCTGCCGTCCACTCCACCGAGGAAATCGAAAAGCTCCGGGACTTGGTGAAGGATATTGACTACTGCATGTTGACGACGGTGGATGAGGGGTGTTTACGCAGTCGTCCGATGTCTATCAATGGCCATATTGAAGCTAACGGCGATTTGTGGTTCTTTACCTATGCCAGCTCCCACAAAGTAATTGAGGTCGATCAGCAGGATCAGGTGAACGTCAGTTTTTCTGACCCCAGTCAGCAGCGCTATGTCTCTATGTCGGGCAAGGCAGAGATAGTCAGGGACCGGAGCAAAATGCAGGACCTCTGGAAGCCGGAACTGAAAGCCTGGTTTCCGCAGGAACTAGATGAGCCTGATATTGCTCTACTTAAGATAAACGTATCGCAGGCCGAGTACTGGGATGCGCCTGCCGGTTGGGTCGCCAAGACAGTTGGCTTTGCCAAAGCACTGGCAACGGGTGAGAAAGCCCAGAGTGGAGAGAATGCCAAGATCAATCTACAGTAAATCTCTTGTCGCTGGGCTGGGCTGCTTTTTGGGGCTGTTGGCAAGCTGTAGCCCCTTGCCGACTCAACCCAGTCCTCCACAGTCTCAACCTGGAGCGGGTGTTCCCCAGCCCAGCCCCTCTCCTCAACCTGGAGCCGGCGCTTCACAACCTAGTCCTTCCCAGCCTACGGTAGCTGCTGCCCAATCTGAGGCGACGGCCCAACTGGAGGCTCAGGTGGCTCAGCAAATCAATGCTATTCGCCAGGAGCAGGGTTTGAGCGCCCTCAGCAATAACCAGAGATTGGCGCAGGTGGCTCGCAACTACAGCCGCCGCATGGCCGAAGAAGGCTTTTTTGCCCACACCAGCCCTCGAGGCGACACGCTAGTAGATCGGGTGCAGTCAGCCGGTATTACCTACTTAGCTATAGGTGAAAATCTCTATACCAGCACTAACATCCCGCAACCTGCGACAGCAGCCGTCGATGGCTGGATGAACAGCCCAGGGCATCGGGAGAACATCTTGCGCTCAGAATATCGAGAAACCGGAATTGGCGTGTGGCAAGTCGGCAATACCTATTATTTTACGCAGCTGTTTTTGCGATCGCGTTAATGCATTGCTAGCCGGAGAGAAAGAGAGGGGGACGTGGGGCCAGGAACAAGAGAAAGAACAGGAAGCTTATCTTCCAATCCTTCTTAACTCCTCACGTCTCCCCCTCTCCGCACCCTCCTGTCCTGTCATGTCTACTAAGCTTCCTCAAGCAGATCGTCTAGATCGCCGGGCTTGTTCGGCTTGCCGTTAGTCTGTTGAGCAATCACCTGGCGTAGTTGCTGGGCGTGGTACGCTGTTTCCTCGGCGCGCTCTAAAAAATGAGCTTCGGAGATCCAACGCTTCTGCTCGTGGGCATGATTGGCCATGCGGCGGGCCAGGGCTGCTCTTTCTTCTAGGGCTCGCACGCCTGACCAAAGGGCCCGCTCTAGGTCATTGGCCTGCTCTGAAAGCATACTGTCGGGGGAGTAGACATGGCCGACATGGCAGCGAAAGCGCAGCAGGTTGCGATCGCGCAGTTCCCAGAGCACCCCGCCACATTCTGGGCAGGTGAACGGAGAGGCCGAGTCGGGCCGCTCTCCCTGTTCTGCCGCACTTTTTTCCTGAGCTACCCGTTCTCGTTCTCTTTCGTTGTTCAATTCGTTTGCCACCCAAACCTCCTCCGGCACGGTCTCATGGATGATTTCGACGAGGTGGGCCGCTAGCTTCGCGATAGGGAGTACGGCATCTGCCTTAACATTGGCAATGGCGCTATTGGGCATGCCAGAAAACAGCGCCTCTTGAGGGTCTTGTACCAGCACCACCCCGCCTCTGGCCTTAATTTGCATGAGCCCAGCTGTGCCGTCGTCCAACATGCCCGACAAAATAACGCCAATAACTCGCTGATGGTAAGTCCGTGCTGCTGAGCGAAACAAAAAGTCAATGGCTGGTCGATAGCCATTCTCACGAGGCCCTTGGTCGAGCACAATGTAACCGCTAGCATCTTGGTCCCCACTGACTGAGGTTCTCCGACGCAGCTCCATATGATAGTTGGGTGGGGCAACGTAAATACGCCCTGGCTCAATCGCCGTTCCATCTTCAGGATGAAGAGCAGGCAAAGTGCCACAGCGATTAAGGATGCTGGGTAAAATGCTGACGCTGTTAGCCGGGAAGTGCATCGCTACAAACAAAGACGCTGCCAGGTCAGGCGGCAGATAGCTAACCAATTCTTTAGACGTTTCTACGCCCCCTGCAGACGCCCCGATAACAACAATATTGCGATGGGGCATAAAAAACTTTTGTTACTGAAAATTTCTGGAAGCAGTATAGACTCTAAGGCTGTAATGAGCATCTGTCGTAAGACCACAGCTACCTAGCAATCTACTTTTGAGCAGAGCTGCAAATTTGGCGAGGAAGCTCAACTCGAAAGGTAGTGCCTTCCCCCAACCGGCTTGATACCGAAATGGTGCCCTCCATTGTCTGCACCAGAGCCCGCACAATTGCCAGCCCCAGTCCCGTGCCGCCGTGCTGCCGGTTGTTAGTCTGGTTGACCTGCCAAAATTCCTGGAAAATTTGGTCCTGCTCCTCGGGCGCAATGCCAATACCAGTGTCGCGTACTAGCAGGGCTACCCGCCCCTCTGGCAGTTCCCAAAGCTCCAGTACAATGCTGCCCTTGTCTGTGAACTTGATGGCGTTAGACACCAGATTGACAATGATCTGCCGCAGTCTCAGGCGGTCGTTTTTGACAGTTAGGGTAAGCGGATGAGTTTTCAGGTCCAGAGCAAGAGATTTCTGTACAGCTAGGGGGCGCAGTTCCTCCACAGTGATCATCACCAGATCAACTAGATCAAAGGTTTCGGGGTGCAGTTCTAGGCCCTTGGCCTTCAGCCGGGAGAAATCAAGCATTTCTTCGATTAGGCTCAGTAAATGCTTACCGTTGCAGTAGATCCGCTCAAGCATATGAGCGACCTCAGCATCAGGATGATTGGAGAGTCGCCGCAGTAGTAGGTGGGCGAAGCCCAGCATGGCGCTGAGAGGCGTGCGAAGCTCGTGGGAAATAGTCGCCAAAAACTGGTTTTTTAGGCGGTCAGCCTCGATCAGCCGCAAGTTTTGGACCCGTGCCTCTCGCAGCTGCATTTCGCCCTGCTTACGGAGGGTGATATCGCGCATGAGCCACCGCAAACCCGTTACCGAACCGATGTTGTTGCGAATCGTTTCGACCGTTAAAGCTGCCTCAAAGGTAGCACCATTGCGTTTGCACAGCGTTAGTTCCCACTCCTGTACTCGATGAATGGTAGGCAGATGATTTAACACCGTACGAAAAGAGGCCCGCTGCTCCTCTGGCAGAAAAATCACCAGTGGCTTGCCGATTAGCAGCGGCTGTTTTAAGTACAGCAGAGACACTGCCGCTGTGTTAGCCTCTTGAATTGCTCCATAGATATCAGTGATCAGGTAGGCATCGGGGGCAAATTCAAAAAGATCTTTATAGCGGCGCTGCTCTGCTTCTAATGCCTCTTGAGTGGAGATCAGCTGCTCGTTTTGGAGGTGCAGCTCTTCTTCAGCCACATGCAGTTCTTCTAGGGCTAGGCGCAGTTCTTCTAAGGAGTCAAGAATCAGCTGGGGCTGCTCCCAGGGCACGTCTTTAGCACTCTGGTAAAGCGTTTCGGTCCGCTGATGCACCGTCTCCATATAGTGGGTGAAGGCACCCCCGTTTTGAGTCTGTAGACGATTTTCCCCAGTCATAAAGCGATTTTCAAACTCCTTTTTTAATTAATTGTAAATTTCTATCTTTGGGGCGATGATCTTAGCAAATAGCCTAGCCCAGCAACCTCAACCTAATGGGGAAATTTAAAGATGGGTTTACTTAAATTTGACCGATCGAACTGTTGAAGTAGAACTTTTTTCCGAATTGAAAAGTATTATGATATATCTCTCCTCGAATAAAAATATCCTAACGGGTGATCTTAAGTCATAGATTTCAGGATGATTAAAAACATAAACCCGAAATCTTCAAGAAGGTATTTTGAAGAGGAAATTTGAAAAAAATCAACATTTTCTTATCTCTTTTGGCAGGTTTCACTTCGGCTGAATAGAGTGGGCAGAAGCGTTAGATAACTCAATTATTTTATAAAAGTATTCCTCAGGTTTTGTCCAAAAGATAAATTAAACTTTCTTCTTATTCAGCCTTGTGACAGGAGCGGGAAACATTAAACAGGTTTTTCTGCTTCTAAAATATCTTCTAAATGGAGTAATTGACTGAAAACCTGTTTAGGGCTTTAGGCCTTACTTCTAGGCAAATTCCGAATATTTGACGGTTTTTCGCAGAATCTATACCCTTGCTCTTGCAGAGACGGCTGCACTATTCAACTAAAATCAGCTATTTTGGCAGTAGGCATCTATCTTGAGAATGAGATAGAAAGTGGGTTGTAAAATTTTCTTCTATTGAAACCATAGGAGAAGTCGAAAAAGCTAAATCAAAGGGTGCTTTTGGGCAGTTAATGGTCGATAGAGATTATCTGTTAATCCAATAGAAACTTGGCTTAGTGAAGAGGGAAATAATGCAGCTCAAAAACCTCTAGCGATATCTTAGTAGTTCTCAGTAAACGCCCCGATGGTGTGTTTATTGACACTTGTAAATGGAGATTGGCTCCAATGAGGGAGGAATGTGAATAAATCTGTCGGTATGATTTAAGTAACCGCTAAATAATGAAAAAATTGTAGGTATCCTGGCTGTCGCTGCTCGATTTTGTCTGCGGCTGGTAGATGCCTCAAATGGAGTCTCCAGTATAGTTTGATGAATATTGATCGCTTTTCTGAGCAAGTTTCTTCTCTGACTCAACGGCTCAATCTCATGTTGAACGGAGATGAGTCTTTTTCCTGTGCTGACCCGGAGGTCACTGCTGCTGCGTTTAAGGAGTTGGGGATTGCTGTGGAAGAGCTGCAGGTTGCGGTGGAGGAGCTACAGCAGCAAAACGATTCTTTAGCCTACGCGGTGGAAACGGCTAATGTTGAGCGGGGGCGGTACGAACACCTATTTCGATTTGCACCTCAGGCTTACCTTGTGACTAACCTCAAAGGTGAAGTTTTGGAGGCTAACCTGATGGCCTCACAGTTGCTGGGAGTACCGCCGGAGTATTTGGCTAAAAAGCCTTTGGTAGTCTATGTTGATGCGGCGGATCGCCCCAAATTCTGGACAGAGCTGATGCGGCGGCAGGAGCGCGACTACTACCAAGAGTGGGAACTGGGCCTAGCTTCTCGCAACGCTAACGTCACGGTGGCGGCTTGCTCAACTGTGGCCATTCGCGATCGCACAGGTCAGCCCGTGGGTTTTCAGTGGGCACTGCGGGATATCACTCACCGCAAGCGCCTGCAGCGGTGGCAATCTAACAAGCAAGAGACGGCCTCTAGCCCAGCAGAACTGTTGCTGAAAGATCGCCCGCTGCAGTCCTTTAGTCGCGGCGAGATCATTCCGCTGCAGCCGCAATCTTTGGGCTATGTCAGTGAGGGCTTGGTCAAGCTCACGACCTTAACCGACCACAATAAAGAGGTGTTGCTGGGGCTGATGGGGCCAGGCACCCCCTTTGGCAGGCTGCTAACGGCGCTACCGCTGCATGAGGTAATGGCGCTTTCTGATGTGCAGGTAGCCTTTATCGACCTAGATGAACTACTGATTGCTCCAGAACTGACTCATCATCTGTTTGTGGGAACGGCTCACCGCCTGCAGCAGACCGAACTGCTGCTAGCTATTTCAGGCGAGCCTAACGCTGAGAAAAGACTGCGCCAGATGCTGGAATTTTTGAAGGTGGAGGTGGGAGAAGCGGTTGATCAGGGCATTCGGCTGAGTATCCGCCTCACTCACGAAGACTTGGCCAGTGCCTGCTGCACTACTCGCGTCACGATTACTCGGTTGCTGGGGAAGCTACAGCAGGAGGGCAGCGTGCTGTTAGATGATAAATCTCATCTTGTCTTGTTAGATAGTTAACTGAGCCAGTAGCCCTGCTGGATGTCTCTTGTGCTCGCGCTGGGATAACGACACACCCTAGCCAAACTGCTCTAAGTGCGTCGGCTTAACTTCGTAGGTGAGCTTCGCAGGGCCTAATCTAGGCTACTTATGTTTTGTCAGGCTACTGCAGTTGGCTGGTCAAGCTGCAGCCGCTGTCGCAAGGTCTCTAGGCCCAAGCGCTGGGTCGCAGAGATGAAGACTGCATCGGGATAGGTTTGCTGAGCAGTGGCTAACTGCTCTGAGTTCACCTGATCAATTTTGTTGAACACTAGTAGAATTGGCCCAGACATTGCTGGCAGAGACTGTAAGACCTCTTCGACAGATTCGATATGGCTCTGCCAGGCGGGGTGTGAGAGGTCTACCACGTGCAGCAGGGCAGTAGCCTGGGTCACCTCTTCTAGGGTGGCGCGAAAGGCATCTATCAGCGCAGGCGGCAGGTGATGGATGAAACCTACGGTATCGGTGAGCAAGATATCGTGGCGTTCCTGAGTTCCTGCCTCTGGGTCGGTTTGGGTTAAGGTGAGCCGTCGGGTGGTCGGGTCGAGGGTGGCAAAGAGCTGATCGGCGGTATAGACTTCGGCCTGGGTCAAGGTATTGAGCAGGGTGGACTTGCCTGCATTGGTGTAGCCAACTAGAGCCACGACTGGAATTTCCTGCTGCTCCCGCTGCTGACGCAGGCGAGCACGGTGGGCCTGGAGCTGGTTGACCTCTTGCTGCAGCTGATCGATCCGCCGTTGAATGGTGCGTCGCTCGGTTTCTAGCTTGGTTTCACCGGGGCCTCGTGTGCCAATGCCGCCGCCTAAGCGCGATAACGACTGTCCTCGGCCCCGTAGCCGAGGCAGCAGGTACTCTAGCTGGGCCAGCTCGACCTGCAGTTTGCCTGCCTGAGACTGAGCCCGCTGGGCAAAGATGTCGAGGATAACGGCAGTGCGATCGACCACCCGCTCACCCAAAGTTTGCTCTAAGTTACGAATTTGGGTAGCTGTTAGGTCACGGTCAAAGACGATCAGGTTGGCTCCTAGCGTTTGGGCTTGAAGCCCCACTTCGCTGACCTTGCCCTGACCGATGACGGTTTGGGGGTGGGGTTGCGATCGCTTCTGCACCACTGTTCCCACTACCTCGCCTCTAGCGCTTTCTACCAGCCGGGTCAGTTCTTCTAGCCCGTCCTGAAACTGATGGGAAGATAGATCGTCTGTCATCAGACCCACCAGCAGCACCCGGTCATGGTCGGCCTGCACATACTGAAACTGATCGCTGCTAAAGCCTGACTCACGCAGTTCGCTCTCCCACTCATGCAGCAGATCGTTGAAGTCTTCTACTGTTAGGTCGTCCAGCGATAACGGGGACGAGACGGCCCAAGGCTGCTCGATATCAGGCACCACGTGAGCTAGGTAAGCAACCTCAATCGGGTCGGCAGCTCCATCGGCAGCTGGAACCAGTACGACCAGTGCATCCAGCCGCTGTCGCAGCATGGCAACTAGAGCAGCCTGGTCAGGGGCGTGGGACTGCACTGCAATACAGCGAATGCCGCTTAATCGCTCGGTGCTACGACGGGGCAGTGCCTCCGGTGATAGCTGGGTTTGCTCAGGTGTCCCCACGGCCACCTCTACTACCTGTCCCCGCCGGTCTAGATAGCAACACAGCGGTCGATGCATAGCCTTACTGAGTTTGCCCAGATTATGGGCTAGCTTCAAAGACACCACTCCATCACTGGTCAGCCGTTCTTGGTAAAGCTGCTGTAGCTGCTTGATCTGGCTATTTTTCAAGCCCTGAACATTGCCGGAAACACTTGCCATAAAAGGTCTAGTCTAAGACACTCTGGATGTCTGCTTCGTAAAGCAAAATTGTGGTCTCTGGTCCAACTCTGCCGATTTCGGGTTCTGGTCCTAGCTCCATTTCAATTTCGTAGGTCCATTTTCCAGAGTCGGGTAGATAGGTTTTGATTCTGCCAGTGCCTCCTACAAAACTGACCTGCTGATTTTGCTTGAATTTGGGATTTGTGCAGTAGCGAGCGAGAAAAGTTGATGAAGACGAAAGTGTTTTCATATTGGCTATCTCCTAACGACCACCTGCTAATGCACCCACTAGAGCCGGGGTTTGATGTGCTTCAGCCGATGGTACTAAAGCCCAGCCAGCCTTAAAAAGCTTCTGATAAGTTGCCCACCCTTTAGAGCCTCTGGGAATGTTGTGGTCGGGTACTGCAAACTGGCGACAGGCCGTGTAAGGACGCCAAGGATCACTCGGCTTTAAACGCAGATGTAGAATTTTGTGAGAGTTTGCGCCCTGCTCATTCAACCAACACATTTGTCCAGTCATAGAAGCAACCTTGTGTCTATTAGGTTTAGTTATTGCTAAGCGTTAAATTAATAGAGCATCTATATGCTTATTAAACAGTTTGAAATTTATAGAGAGTCAGGACGTCTCCAGAAAGAGTGAGAAGCTTTCTCACTCAGACCCCTTAATCAAATGCCTGATATGGCAAGTGGTTAAAGGGCTCTATAGAACTCCTTGTTATCTAACTCTAGTGTGTAAGCAAAGATGTTTTTTCTCTCGTAAGCTGTAGATTTTAATCACTCTTTAGTAGGGGATAACTGTGTTGTTTTTTAGACTTTGTGGAGAAAATTCGAGAGATATATTAATTGAAGAGAGGCCTGAACTTCCCTGCTGATAAACGTTTTCAGCGGATTCTATCACTTAAAAAAGCAGCTAATTTTAGACAAAAAGGCTTAAAAAGTAGCCTTGCTTACAGCTACTTTAAAGTTCATTAAATACTGTAACTATCGCCACATATAAAGGCAGCTAATATAACTAATGTCTACAGTGTTTTTTGAAAACCTAGGATAGGTCCAACTTGTCGAAACCCTAGTCTGGATAAGCTTTTTAAGGCGTTGCCACAAGCTTTATAACAATGGCTATTAATGAATTCTGTATTCTTTGGATAGGTTGACTGCACAGTTTCAGGACTCATACCTTGGCGTAGACCGCTAGAAAATCAGTTTTCCAGCTCATCGCAAACGCTCTCTCAGGAGACTAGCAGAGGGATTGAGTCCACAACTTTGAGTAGACGGCAGCTGAAGCGTAGAGCCTGGAACTGTCCTCAACCTCTACAAAGGTAAGCCTATGTTTGGGGAGTAGATGTTGCTCTCTGCCCAAAGAAAAAGCCCTGCGCTCTTGTAAGGAAGCGCGAGGCTAAGGATGCGTAAAATCGGCGGTCAGCGTCTTTTCTCGGTCCTCTGGTTTTGGCTAGGGCTGATACTGCGATCGCAGGTATTTAGATGCCCAAGCTTAAGATGATCGATCAAAGCATAGCCGTCTCCATCGGGGAGCTTAGGTCTACTTAACCAGGCTCGTAAGCCGCTGTGTTAGCGCTGAGAGCGGATTCTGTTGCTGTAGGAAAACGTGGGCGCAATTGCGTCCTGGTATACCCGAAATCGAGCCGCCAGGGTGAGTGCCCGCTCCAGTGAGCAACAGGTTTTTAATTGGGGTCTCGTAGTTGGCTAGCTCTGGCAACGGGCGAAACGGCATCATCATGTCAAAGGTCATGTCGAAGTGGTAGTAGTTACCCTTCTCCACGCCTAGGCGCTGGCCAATTTCGGCCGGACTTTCAACCCGGCGGGCAATGATCGCCTGCTTCAGGTTCGGAGCATAGCTGGCTAGCTTGTCGATCACGCGGTCAGCCACTTTTTCCTTGGTTTCCTCTGTCCAGCCTGTGCCCTTGAGGCCTGTGCCCTCGGCCCCTTTGATCGCATAGGGGGCAAAGAACTCAATCCATAGCGTATGCAGTCCAGGTGGTGCTAGGGACGGATCGAGGAAAGAGGGAATAACCGCATACATTGAGGGATCACCATCGGGAATGCGGCCAATATTGGGATCGGTGTGAGCCAGCTCAACGTGATCAACCGAGTCGGCAATCAAGACGGCTCCAGTCCAGTACTCGTCGCGGTGTTGGTGGTGCTCAAAGCGGGGCAGCTCTGAAAGGGCACAGTCGATTTTGAGAATGGCATTATTGTGGCTAGTGACACGGCGCTGCATGCGATCGCGCAGTTCTGGGTCGGCCCCATCCACTTCAGCTGGGCTCAACAGCTCCAGAAACACCCGCTTGGCGTCGAGGCTAGAGATCACTGCCTTGCTGGCCCGGTACTCCCGGCCCCCAGCCACCCGTACGCCAACAGCCCGACCATCATCTACCAGGATTTTCTCGACTGGCTGCTCGGTCAACACTTGGCCGCCCAGGTGCGTCACCAACTTCAGTAGAGCCTCTGTCAGCGCCCCGGAGCCGCCCTTGGGTCGAGCCACACCGGGGTTGTGGCGCATAGACATCATCAGCGCGCCAATGGCGCTGGTCTTTTGCGAGGGTGGTACGCTCAGCTCTGAAGACAGCCGGGCCAGGGGTGCCCGCAGAAACTCTGCATCGAAGTATTCTTCCAGCAAGTCTTGGGCGCTGGTAAAGAGCGTCCGAACCAGATCCAGGGTTTTCTTGTCGCCTCCGATTAGAGAAAGCAAGTCCTTGATCTGAGTCAGGTTGTAGTTGAGGGCAATGTCAATAATGGACTTGGGTGGCGCATTGAATACGGGTACGAGCGCAGAGATCATGCGCTGCCAAAAGTCATCATATTGCCGGTACTTCTCCGCATCTCGGGGGCTAAAGCGGGCAATTTCTTGGCAGGTCTGCTCCACAGACTTATGGGCGTAGAAATACTTGCCGTCGGGATGGGGGGAGAAAATCAGTGGGTCACAGTACAGATACTCCAGCCCGTACTTGTGTAGCTCTAGCTCTTGCACCACCGGCCCCAGATGAATAAACACGTGGTCGATCGCACAGGGGTTAAAGAAAAATCCCGGTGCAGCCTCTGGCATCACCTCTAACGTAGTGGCCCCGCCTCCGGGTACAGCATTCTTCTCCAGCAACAGCACCGAGTAACCGGCTTTCAAAAGATAAGCAGCACACACCAGAGCGTTGTGGCCCGCTCCAATCAAAATTACGTCGTAGTTCATTGCTAACCTACCAGCTCTCTGCAGTGGGGCTGGGCTCCATTTCCTTCAGCAGTTCCGGCAGAGGAATTCCTTTCTCTGCCGCTAGAGCTGCTGGGGGCTGCTGCCGGAATGGAGACTGCAAATACTCGCCCGTGTGAATTTGGGGAACCGACCTGAGCTTATGGGGAATAGAATAGAAGCGATGGGTAGGCCCGCTCGGGTCACGCTCCTGAAATGCCTCATTCGACATCTTTTTACGCAGCTTGATAATGGCGTCAATAATGGCTTCGGGTCGGGGCGGACAGCCGGGAATATATACATCAATCGGCAGAATTTTATCTGCCCCGCGAATTGCGGTAGGAGAGTCAGCGCTAAACATACCTCCCGAAATCATGCAGGCCCCCATTGCAATCACGTATTTGGGCTCAGGCATCTGGTCGTAGAGGCGGCGAGTAGCTGCCGACATTTTCATATTCAGAGTGCCCGCCAAAATGATTAGGTCAGCTTGACGGGGGCTAGACCGGGGCAGCAGACCAAACCGATCAAAATCAAATCGGCTGCCGATCAGAGCCGCAAATTCAATAAAGCAACAGGCTGTGCCGTAGAGCATTGGCCACAAGCTAGACAACCGTGCCCAATCATAGAGATCGTCGAGGCTAGTCAGAATAACGTTTTCTGACAGCTGATTTGTTACCTCGGGATAGCTAGCGGGAGCAGAGATACGTTCGCCGCTCCCCAAGTCAAAAGCAGGATGGGAATTTGAATTCATTTCTACCCTTAGACAGAAGATCGGATGAAAAATGAGAGCAAGTCTGACTTAGCCCAGATTCAGAGATAGGCTTAGTGTAGTTAAGCCATCCCAGAAATTGTTTTTATCCTCTAACCCTAACGATTAGAAAAATTGTTCCCTTCTTTCTTTAGAGATACATCTTCATAAACAACTTTTGTAGCTCAAGCTACTCCTCAGGCGCTGTTTTCAGACAGTTTTGAAGCAGAAATAGCTTTGGTTTATTGTTTTCCCCTATCAACAATAAAAAGCTAGCTCAACGTTTTTGCTTGTCGCTATCTCTATCCTTTTACAGAAGTGAGTAGAAAATACTAGCTATTATTCTGAACATCAGGCTATTAAAAGCTCCAATCAAAAAGACGCATATAGCTCGATTAATTCCGAGCATTTTTCAAACACTTACACGCGACATACACACTAACAGCTAAAGGAAACACCCTTAAGCTTTATAAGAGCCAGCATCTCTTCCTTCTCTTCTTTCTGATATAAGCCCTGATATAGAGGCTTTAAATATAGGAGAGAGAGCAGAGATGAATTAACCCTCACCTCCTCTTGAAAGGAAAACCTAAGTTGATTGGACACAATAACCTGCTACCCACCTTTGACATTTCAACTCTTTCGGAAAACAAAGGCAAAGCTGCGACCTACGGCTTGCTCAGCGCTTTAGCTATTCTCTCGATCTGGGCAGTTAGTCTTACAGTTTTACTCTCAATACCCATAGCTGAAGTTCCCTTCTGGCAGCTTGTGCCAGCCATTTTGTGGCAAGCATTTATCTACACGGGACTCTTCATTACGGCCCATGATGCGATGCACGGCTCGGTATTCTCCCGCAACCTTAAAGTGAATCACTTTATTGGTGCATTTGCCGTTTCTGTTTATGCCCTCTTTTCCTATAAAAAGCTGCTGCAGAAACACTGGCAACACCACCGCCATCCTGCTCAAGCGGGCGACCCAGACTTTCATGATGGCCGCCACAAAAACCCAGTCTTTTGGTATCTCCATTTTATGAAGGGCTATACGAGCCTGAAGCAAATTGTTGTTCTAATCTCGGTCTACTATCTAATCCATTGGGCGCTGGGAATTCCTGAAAGGAATATGTTCCTATTCTGGATTCTGCCTTCATTTTTGAGCTCGCTTCAGCTCTTTTTCTTTGGCACTTTTCTGCCGCACCGAGAGCCCAATGGAGGCTACAGTAACCGCCATCGCGCTAAAACTTATCCGCTGCCAACGTGGCTGTCCTTCCTTGCCTGCTACCACTTTGGCTTTCATGAGGAGCACCACGAGCACCCGCACATCCCTTGGTGGTACTTACCTACCGTTTATCGACAGGGTATCTATTTTGGGTCAGACTCTACAGTTCAAAAGCCATCCTCGTTAACCTCATCTCAGACTTCTCAGACTCCTCAGACTCTACCTAGCTGTTAAAGACTTCAGTTCCCGGGTGCTTTATGACTCACTTTGGCATCATTTGCCCGCCCTATTCTGGTCATTTAAATCCTCAGTTCTCTCTGGGGCGGGAGTTGCGATCGCGCGGGCACCGGGTAACCGTTTTGCAGCTACCTGATTTAGCAGACAAGGTACACTCTGCCGAGCTAGATTTTCGGGCGATTGGTCAGTCTCTGTATAAGCCTGGCTCGCTGGCTGAGATGTTTCAGCAGCTGGCCCAACTGAGCGGGCGAGAATCGCTGCAGTATTCGGTTGAATTTTGTCGCCACATGGCCGAGATCATCTGCCAAGATGCTCCCGCTGCCATTAAAAGTGAAGGTATTGAAGCATTAATTACCGACCAACTAGAGCCGGTCGGCGAGACAATTGGTGAATCGCTGAATCTGCCTTTTGTCACGGTGAGCTGTGGCCAAGCAATTCATCGTCGAGCTGATGTACCGCCCTTTTTTACCCTTTGGCCCTACCAAAATAAGGTTTGGGCGCGGCTGCGTAATCAGGCTGCTTACTATGTGCTAGACCGTAGCTGCAAACCTATCTTGCAGGAAATCAACCGCTACCGCCAGCAGCGGCAGATGCCTCCCTATCGCCACATTTATTGCTCAAATGCTCGCTTAGCCTGGATTAGTCAACAGCCTGCCGCCTTTGAGTTTCCTCTAGACCAGCGGCCCAGTCACCTGCACTACGTAGGGCCGTTCCGCCATCCCTGGCCGCAGTCGGTACCCTTTCCGTTTGAGCGACTTACCGGACAGCCGTTGATCTACGCTTCTCTTGGCAGCATTCAAAACACTAAGCAGGATGTGTATCACACCATTGCCCGCGCTTGCGAGGGGCTCGATGCCCAGTTGGTAATTACCCTAGGCCACGGGATCAAGGCTGACGACATGCTGGATTTACCCGGTTCGCCGCTGGTGGTAGACTATGCTCCCCAAGTCGAGGTGATTCAGCGGGCTAGCCTGACTATTACGCATGGCGGACTCAATACGGTTTTAGATTCTTTGAGTGCGGGTGTGCCAATGGTAGCGATGCCGATTACTTTTGAGCAGCCAGGGACGGGGGCCCGCATTCGTTGGACCGGAGTAGGAGAGGTTATTCCAATTGCCGAGGTGCAGGTAGAGAATCTGAAAGCAGCGGTGCAGCGAGTGTTTTCAGACGAATCTTACCGGAAAAATGCTCAGAAGATGCAGCAGGCTATTGCTCAAGCAGGCGGAGTGCGGCGAGCTGCAGATATTGTGGAGCAGGCAGTCCAATCAAGGCGGCCGATTCTATCTCCAGCAATGGTCGAAGTCTAGTCCTTTTTTGAGTAGTTAGCCAGACATAGTCGCTGCGGACGTGTTTGATTGGGGCTACTTATTTAGGAGAACTGGCATAGAGATTGAGTCTAGGCTTAGCCTGAGTATGTTTATAGGAATTAAAAAAATTATAGGAATAAAAAAAATCCCAGTAAAACCGGGATTTTAAGTTTGGCATTGAACGCGATTTCAAGCCATGTGTCGCCCTTCACTAGCTACCTGTAGCAGATGCACTCGGAAAGTAGGGAGTGACCGGATTTTCTTAACAATTGGAAAACCCCTTTAACAGCCCAACTCCAGAAACCTCTGCTTGAGTCAGGAATATCATTATTATTCGTTCGATCTTCCCGTTACTCGTCTGGCTGGGGAAAGAACAAACTGTAACAGCACAATGTTTGCTGCTGCTCAAAATGAATTGTGTGTAAATTCTTTGCTCGTACTGAGGTTCGTTACAGAGGCTTCTCTCTTCCGTGGGACGAGGATACTGCAGCAGCGGCAGAGAATGGTTTTGTGCTCAAAGGAAGGCGTTTTAGCAAGAGCCCGAAAAGGTGTCGAGCTAGTGTCAGACAGGGTCCCTCAGCAAATGCTGGGGGATTTTTTTTAATTGATGGGGGGAGTGACAGGAACTTAACCCACTAGGTGGAGGCTGTAAGCTCCTCAAACAGCGTTTGATCTCAAAGGGTTTGCTTTTTTCCCGTAGGTTGGCGTCAAGCGCAGCGCGACCCAACAGGGGAGAGGGTTGTTGGGTTAAACACAGTGAAACTCAACCCTGTATCTCACAAGACTGGAAAACGCTTTAGAGGGAACCTTAATAGATGCTCAAACGACGAGCTGTGCTCTTAGTTATCGTGGGTTTAGCAGCTATGGCCTGGGCCGTAGTCTCTCAATCACAGCCGAATTTGATGACTCAAATGCCGATCAGTCAAATGCCAACCAATCAAGTGCCAATCAATCAGATATATGTGTTTGGCGATAGTCTTTCGGATGTAGGGGTGTCTTTGCGCTTGTCAAACGGCAACAATCCGCCAGATCCGCCTTATTTTCAAGGCCGATTTTCTAATGGTCGGGTGTGGGTAGAGTATCTGGCGGAAGCTTTGGAAGTTCCGGTAGAACAGGTGAGCAATGCTGCTAGGGGAGGAGCTACAACCGGGCTGGATGCTGGTCGGGCCGCTCCTGGTCTGCTGGCCCAAGTTCAGGCTTTTCTTCAGGCCAATCCGTCGGTCAATGCCGATGCGCTCTATGTGCTGTGGGCTGGGGCTAATGACTACCTTCAGGGAAGAAGCGATACAGCGCTGCCGGTTGAGAATCTAAGGACTGCGATCGCATCTCTGATCCAAGCTGGAGCTCAGCGGTTTTTAGTAGGCAACCTGCCTAACTTGGGCCAACTTCCGGCTACCCGCTTGCGGCCAGAGTCGGCAGCGCTTAGTCAGTTGACCTCGGCCCACAACCAAAATTTAAGCCAGACCTTGGAACAGCTGAGCCAGAGCTCGCCCGAAATTCAGCTGGTGCTGCTGGATATCAATACGCTCTATCAAGAAGCGATCGCAAACTCAACCCAGTACGGCTTCACCAATGTCACGACTGCCTGCCTTTCGACTGCTGGCATCTGCAGCCAGCCTAACCAGTTTCTATTTTGGGACGGCATTCACCCGACGACCGCAGCCCATCGGTTTATGAGCGAAGCGGCTCGGCAAGCAATTGAGGCGGCGGGGATAGCTGCTGTAGAAGACCAAGCAGCTTGAGTGGATTGGCTCAGGTCATGGGTTGCAGAGATTGCGGTTATAGTTTTGGCAAGGCTGCAGAAACTTTAGGCGCAGTCGTCGCCCCTACATCTCATTTCGTTCGTCGAGGAGCACGCTCTTGGTTCAATCTCCCCAGTCTCAGGAAACACCGTCGAGAGAGCCACTGCAGCGGGTTTTGAGCAGCCTGAAAAATTATCCCTGGCTGTCTCTGGGGGCTTTGGGCAGCGCTCTACTGCTGGTAGCAGCCTATGCCGTTACGCCCCAACTCTTTCGCTGGGCAATTGACCAGGGGATCGCTCAGCGGAATCTACAGGTGGTGCTCTATGCGGCGCTGGGTTTGGTGGCAGCAGCCGTTGCTCGGGGGCTGTTTAACTTTGGCCAGAGCTTTTGTGCTGAGGCCCTGTCGCAAAGCGTGGTCTATGACCTGCGCAACAAGATCTTCAGCAAGATTCAAACGCTCAGCTTTAGCTACCATGATCAGTCGCAGACTTCCCAACTCCTAACTCGCGTCACCAGTGACATTGAGCAGATTCGCACCTTTCTCAGCACCAACCTGATTCAGGTTATCAGCGGTGTGGTCACGCTGGTCAGTATTGCGGTGATCTTACTGCTGATGAACTGGGAACTGGCGCTGATTACCCTGACGGTGGTGCCGTTGTCGGCTTGGCTGATGGCGCGGTTTTTGCAGCTAAACAATGCCCTGTTTCGGCAGGTGCAGGAACAGCTCAGTGACCTCAATGCGGTCTTGCAGGAGAACCTGCTGGGGGTGCGGGCAGTTAAGGCGTTTGTGCGGGAGAAGGCAGAGACACGGCGCTACACTCGGCTCAACGATGCTCTTGTCGAGTCGAACCTGAAGACGGTGCGGGCGATTCGCAACACCTTTCCGTTTATCTTTTTGCTGAGCAATCTGGTAACGGTGGTGGTGATTGGCTATGGCGGAGCCTCTGTTATCGACGGACGCTTTTCCATTGGCGAACTGGTGGCGTTTAACTCGTACCTGCTGCTGATTTTGCAGCCGATCTTGCTGATTGGCTTTGCGGCTCCTGCGATCGCACAGGCAGCAGCTTCGGCAGAACGGGTCTATGAGGTGGTCGATGCCGCCATTGAAATTCGCAATCGACCTAACGCAGTTCCCTTTGAGACTTGCGGCGGGCGCATTACCTTCGAGCACGTTTCCTTTCGCTATCCGGGAGCGGCAGTTCCAGCGCTGGTGGGAGTGTCGTTTGAAACCCGGCCCAACGAGCTGATCGCCATTCTGGGCATGACCGGCTCTGGCAAAAGCACAATTACCAACCTGATTCCCCGGTTCTACGATGCGACTGCCGGAGCGGTGCGGATCGATGGCCGCGATGTGCGCGACTTTACTCTAGAGACATTGCGATCGCGCATTGGCATTGTCTTTCAAGAAACCACGTTGTTTTCGGGCACAATTCGCAGCAACATTGCCTACGCTAAACCCGAAGCTGCCCTAGAGGAGGTAATCGAAGTGGCCAAGGCCGCTCAGATCCACGACTTTGTTGTGGACCTGCCGGAGGGCTACGAGACGATTGTGGGCGAGCGAGGGGTAGGCCTGTCAGGCGGGCAAAAGCAGCGAATTGCGATCGCACGTACCCTGCTGACCGACTACAGCATTCTCATCCTTGACGACAGTACCTCGGCGGTAGATGCCCAAACGGCCTCGCAAATTCAGGCAGCGCTAGACGATCTGATGCGCCGCCGCACCTGCACGTCTTTTGTCGTTGCCCAGCGCATCAGTACTGTGCTCAATGCTGACCGGATTTTGCTGATGGAAAAAGGGCGGCTGATGGCCCAGGGCACCCATGAGGAGCTAATGCGTACCAGCCCACTCTATGGGGTGATTTTGGAGTCGCAGGTAAATCGATCTGCGGTGGCTACTTTGGCAGGATAAGCCGTTACCCTTAGCGGAGTTAAGGCGATTCTGGCTTTACCAGCGACGACCGACCCCCACCTGCAGCCGCATAGGCGAGTTACCCCGAGCCGAGTCTGTATTAACGCCCATCTTGGCATCGCCAAAGAGCACTAAGCCCGACGCTACCTCTGTTTCAGCTCCAGCATTGAGCACTAGGCCATTGCGATCGCCAATGGGGGTACTGCCGTTGACCAGCGCCACGCCCGCTCCTGCATAAACATTGGTGCCCTGTCTGACAGACATATCGTAGGAAAGCGTTGGCAGCACTGCGCTCGACTCGCCGTTAACGTAGACCGAGCCTCGCACCGACAGGTTAGAGTCGGGCAGATCCATCCGGCCCTGATACTGCAGCCCAGTGTCTCCCTGAACCGGTTGGCTCCCAGGCTGCAGCACGCTTTGAAGAATGGTTGCTGCCGGGTTACTGCTGTCTACCAGCCCTGCTCCGGCCCTCGGTGCAATGGCGCTATCGAGGGGAACACCGACATAGCTACCATCCATCTGCGCCTGGGCTGGTGCGACATGAAGGGAAGGGGCTACTAGAGCAGCCGCCACAGCCATGACCAGCCAACGAACGTTTTTCAACTCAGGTGTCCTCACTGGAAAAGTTAAGATCATAATTTCCCAACAGACGCGTCACTAGAACTGTAGTTGGGACACTTCCCTAAGTGACTAAACGCCTCACCCCAGCAGAATGTAGCGAGTCAAAATCCGCATCACCTGATTTTCTCGGCCCGTAGGCTGGGGTTTGCTCCATTCGCGAACTTCGGCAAAGCCAACGCGGTACAGCTCGTGGACCACCCGCTCCACCCCATAAGATGTGCCAGTGACTAAAATTTTGACCTCCTCACGCCCAGACTCGGCCTTTGGCACTGCGGTAATGGCATCCTGGATTTCGGAAGCTGAAGTGCTCTGTGCATCGGAAGTTAAGAAGGCTTTGGGCATTGGAGTAGTGTCCTCGGATGTTGCTTAATGGATCACAAAGTACCATGTCCTGGCCCGATGTGATCCATTAAGCAACATTTACGTGCTCATGATCCTCTGACAAAGTTGGGGCATGGGTAGAGCAAGTCAAGCACTCAAGCAGATTTTAGAGACTTACGGCATCACTCAAAATCAACTGGCCGTTACGATGGGTGTTGAGCGCGGTAGCGTATTTCGCTGGTACCACGACAAGCGAGATCCTACGGCTGAAACGGTGGTGGAAATTGTAGAAGCTTTGAAGAGCCTGAATTATCAAGCTGCAGAAGAGTTTGTGCAGCTATATTTAGGGAACGTGCTTAAGGGTGAAAGCCAAGAAGAAGCTTGAGAAGCGAAAGCCAAGTAGACCTCGCAGATTAGACCCCGTAGGTATGCTGTGCATGAAAGCATGGGAAAAGCTGGAAAGGTATTAAAAGCTGTTTTAGAAGAGTATGAGATCAGTCAGGGCAAATTAGCGACTGTAATGGGTATTGGCGCATCAAACGTTTACAGATGGGCTAACGAAATGCGAGACCCTAGTTCTGAGACATTGCTAGAAATCATTAGAGCGCTCTACAAAATAAACTCCAGAGCAGCAGAAGAGTTTAAGCGCTTATATTTAGGCAATCTCAATTTAGAAGAGTGAATCTAAGTAGATCCTGTAGGTTGGGTCAAGCGCGGCGCGACCCAACACCCCCACAGTTAAGCCAAATTCCATAATCTCACTCAACTCTGTTACCATTTCACCCCATTTGTCTACCCTAAACTCGAAATGGCTAGACAACAGTATGGAATACCGTCGTGCCAAAACTCCTGGAGCTACTTACTTTTTCACTGTCGTTACTTATCAGCGACAGCGTATTTTTCACGAAGCCGAAAACGTTCAACTATTAAGGCAGGCATTCCACCACGTTAAGCAACGCCATCCCTTCACAATCGATGCCATTGTTATCCTGCCAGATCATATTCATTGTCTCTGGACATTACCTGAGGGAGTAGCAGACTTTTCCACTCGATGGCGATTAATCAAAGACCACTTTAGCCGTCGCTGTTCTAACCGCTATAAAGAGCACCATACCCTGTCACGTATCAAGAAGGAGGAACAGGCAGTCTGGCAGCGCCGATTTTGGGAGCATCAGATTCGGGATGAGACAGATTTTGCTAATCATGTAGACTATATTCATTACAATCCAGTCAGACATGGATTAGTTATATCTCCCCAATCTTGGCCTTACTCGAGTTTCTCCCGATATGTTGAAGCAGGAAAATATTTAAGTGATTGGGGAACTGAAGTTAAGATAGCTGAGCCTTTAGGGGTAGGGTTGGAATGATTAAAGGGGTGTTGGGTCGCGCTGCGCTTGACCCAGCCTACGCAGGTTTTCTCGGAATTTGCTTAAGGGTTGGGTCGTGCTGTGCTTGACCCAACCTACTAACGCGGCAAGTCTAAAGCGTTGGGATTTTGTAGGATGGATTAGCGAAGCGTAACCCCTGCGGAATAAGGGTTCTGGCGCTTCAGAGTAAAACAATAGTTTAAGCTAGACGCGCTACTACGCGGATTGTCTCGGCATTTGCTTAAGTCCTTGAGAGGGGATCAGTAGACTGCCTTAAATTGTGGTGAAAGATTTAGATCACAGCTTGTATAGGGAATTTTAGATTCATCAGGAATCTCCGAGCCGACGCTTGAAGATTTCCCTTAAGTCAAGCAGCAGGGCAAACCTAGCGGGATCATGGCACTACTCTCGATGGCTTTTAACGTATTGGGCCCTTTCAGCTTGGTGGGGGCCGCTTTCTGGGTTTGGATGCTCTACGACTGCCTGAAGAACAGTCGTCAAGGGAGCCACAACTGGGTCTGGATTCTTCTGTTTCTTAACGTGCTGGGTGCAGCCCTCTATTTTGTTATTTGCTGGATGCCCAACCATCCCAACGTTCTGCCGGTATCTAACTTTACCAATCGCTGGCGACTGCGCGATGCTCTATGGCAGGCCGAAGCTGAGGTTAAGAATATTGGTAAAGCCCATCAATACATTAAGCTGGGCGATATTCACTATCAGATGGGCAATCGAGAAAAAGCTGCGATCGCATACGATCAGGCTCTGGAGAAAGAACCCGAAAACATCAAAGCGCTTTGGGGAGCGGCTTGCATTGCAATGGATTGCAAACAGCTACAGGTCGCTAAGGTTCACTTGCAAACTCTGGTGCGATCGCAACCTGAGTTTGCCTATGGCGATGCCTCAATGGTCTACGGACAAACGCTCTTTCAAATCGGCGATCTCGATGGTGCCAAGGCCCACCTACAGACCCACCTCAAGCAGTGGAGCCACCCTCAAGGACATCTGCTCTTAGCGCAAATTCAACAGCAGCAGGGACAGATAGCCGAAGCCCGTGACACGCTAGAAACCATGATTGTCAAAATCAAAAGCTCTACCCCCTTTCAATACCGCAAGAACCGGCGCTTCGTTAACCAGGGGGAGAAGTTGCTCAAGCGCATGGGTAACAAAGCAGCCGCATAAGGCAAATTCTTTAAAGCCTCCTACAAGTAGCCTGGGTTCTAAGCACAAGGAATTGTGCCCGGTGCCCAGGTTTTCTGATGAATTGTGTTTGTGTAGGAGCTGTGATTTTTTACCGAATAGGTGGTGGTGAGGAAGAAGGGGCACCCCCCGGAATCAGCTGCTGAATTTGTTGCCAAATGGCAGCCGGGCCAATCCCAAAAACGACCCACAGTACCAAGAGCACAAACCCAATAAAGAGCAGCGCTCGTAAGGTGGAGCCGACAACTTTGAATAGCCACCCCACTACTAAGGCAACAACAATCAGCGCGCCCAGAACTAGAATAATTTCCACAGCATTCCCCTACCGCAACGACACAGTGGTTTGATGGAGGGTTTCGTTAGCTCTGAGCACCTCAGCCCTGGCCCACCGATCAACTGTGAGAATGTCGTCTAGCGAGGGGCTGGCGATTAGCTCAGTTTGGTGACGATCGCACACCCGCTCAATCAGCTGAGCAATATCTAGATAGCCCACCCGCTCGTCTAGGAAGAGGGAAACGGCTTGCTCGTTGGCTGCATTGAGCACCGCTGTCATGGTGCCCCCGGCTCTCCCGGCTGCGTAGGCCAGATCCATGCAGGGGTACTTGTCGTGATTGGGTTCACGGAAGGTTAGATCGCCTGCCTTGACCAGATCCAGCGGTTCCCAATCGGTGTAAATGCGCTCTGGCCAAGAAAGGGCATAGAGCAGGGGGAGACGCATGTCGGGCCAGCCCAGCTGAGCCAGCATGGAGGTATCTTGCAGCTCAATCAGCGAGTGAATAATGCTTTGGGGATGGATGACGATATCAATGTGGTCGTAGTCGAGGCCAAAAAGATAGTGGGCTTCGATCACCTCCAGTCCCTTATTCATCAGCGTGGCCGAATCAACCGTGATTTTGCGGCCCATTGACCAGTTGGGGTGCTTGAGGGCGTCGGACACCTTTACCTTGGGTAAATCTTCCACCGGCCAGTCTCGAAACGCCCCGCCCGAGGCCGTCAGCAAAATCCGTCGCAGCCCTCCCTCCGGCACGCCTTGAAGGCACTGAAAAATGGCTGAGTGCTCAGAGTCTGCAGGCAGTAGCTTGACGCCGTGTTTTTCGACTAGGGGCAGCACCACTGGCCCCCCAGCAATTAGGGTCTCTTTGTTGGCTAGCGCGATGTCTCTGCCTGCTTCGATGGCGGCTAAGGTCGGCAATAGCCCAGCACAGCCCACAATTCCGGTGACGACTGCTTCAGCATCGCCATAACGGGCGACTTCCACTATCCCATCATCGCCAGCCAGGATGATCGGTTGGGGATCGAGATCTGCGATCGCATCCCGCAGCTCCCCTATTTTGGCCTCATTGCAGATCGCCACGATCTCAGGCCGAAACTGGCGCACCTGCTGAGCCAGCAGCTCCACATTATTCCCGGCAGCAATACCCACCAGCCGAAATTTGTCGGGGTGCTGCTGCACAATATCCAGCGTCTGGGTGCCAATGGAGCCGGTGGAGCCAAGCAGGGTGATCGCTTTCACGGGAACCTCAGAATTAATTAGGGATCGACACCTAATAGAATCTCACGGCAGCAGACTTTATGGATGGTGGATTTAGGAAAGGCAGAAAGCAGAGGTAGAAGAGAGACCGCAGGTTGAACTTAGTTTGGACGCAGACTAAACCCTTGGCAGAACTCCCTTCTGCCTTCTACCTGCCCAGCACCGCTGTGCCCTCATAGAAGTAGATTCCCGCAATACAGCCTGTCATGAGAGTTGCCAGAGTACCCGCCCAAAGCGCTTTCCAGACGACGCTGGCGATGTCTTTACGACGAGAGGGCACCAGACCAGACAAACCACCGACAAATATGCCGACTGAGGGAATGTGGGCAAAGCCACAGAGCACATAGCTGACAATCACCATTGCTCGGTCGCTAATGACCCCTTCTGCTGATAAATCTGCTAGGCCGATATAGGGCGGAATCGCGGTTTTGAGGAGCCGCTGACCGATCAGCACTGATGAAGCCCACAGCTCGTTCCAGTCTAGAGATACCCCGGTTAAGAAGGTCAGCGGCAAAAACAGGGCCCCGGTAATCACATCGAAGTTGACGAAGGGGATCATCTGCAGCAGCTCTAGCAGGCCCAAAATGGCGATTAGGGCAGCAGCAATGCCGACAGCCATCTTGACCCCGTCTAAAGCCCCCAGAATCAGGGCATCCATAGGGCTTTGCTGGTCAGATTCTTCCATTGTCATTTCGGGCACTCCGCCCAAAGTTTCGGGCTTTTCGGTCTCAGGCACCAGCAGCTTGGACATGACAAAAGCGGCCGGAATGGTCAGCACCGAAGCGGCCATTAGATGCCCAGAAATGGTAGGGAAAACGCCTCGCAAATAGCCTGCGTAGAGCCCCAACACAGTTGAGGCGATAGAGCCAAAACAGGAGGCTAAAACAGCGCAGAGCTCGCTGCGGGTCATTCTTAGGAGAAAGGGCTTGATTGCGATCGCAGATTCGATCCCAACAAAGATATTGGCCGCCCCTGCCAGCGCTTCAGCGCCACTGATATTCATAGCCCAGCGAAAAAACCGGGCAAAGAACTGCACCACTGGCTGAACAACATTGAGGCTGTAAAGCAGCGAAAAAATAGCCGAAAAGAAAATTACCTGAGGCAGTGCCCGAAATGCCAGGATGTAGCCCATCGACAGGTTATCGCCCCCAATCCGGTCACCGGGAACCGGCACAAATGGGGGTGTCAGCGCTCGCGATAACCAGCGTCCGGCCCCGGCAGGGCCCGTAGTTCCCGTCTCGGGCACCAGAATTGGCCCAAACAGAAACCGGGAACCGGCATCGGCAGCATCAATCAGCCCATTTAATAGGCCGCTGAGCCAGACCACGGCATCTCGCGTCACCGGGAAAAGAAAAATAAAAACGCCTAAAACCAGCTGAATACCAATTCCCCAGGTAACAATTTTCCAGGGCACTTGTCGGCGGTTTTCTGACCCCAACCAGGCAATGGCACACAGCCCCGCAAGACCCAGTAGCGAAATCAATCGGAGCAGCATAAGGTACTAGTCCTCCTCAGACCCTCACCCAGTTTGCCTTAAGTCATACCTTGAATGACCTCAAAGATACCCAAGTCAGCGATTAAATTCGGTTTCGCTTAAAACTTCGATACTCCCAGTTGACCTGCCTCATAATGGGATAAACCCCGGTAATCCCCTGCTCTATGGATGCCTTTTCCCCCATTCCGCCCAATTGGACTGAATCTGCAGTTCATACCACTCAGTTCTGTTGTCCTCGCTGCGGCGCGGAAACCAGCAAGGCCCAGTCGGTTTGGATTAACCGTCGCTCCCCGGTCTACACCGAAAACCACCGGCGCAAGTGGCAAGAGTTTTACCACTGTGAGTGCAGCACCGTTTGGTGGGCCTGGAGCAGCGATCGGCCGGTAACGAATTTGGGGCAAGCGGAGGAAGAATAGGAGGCAGGGGCGACGCGGGAAGAAGATTCTGTCGCTGTTGCTTTACCCTCCTGCTCCTCTGCTTCTCTCCTCTTTGCTCCCCTGCCCTTCTGCTCCTTGCTATGACCCTTCACATCTTCGGCAGTCTCAACATGGATCTTGTCTGCCAGACGCCGCGTTTGCCGGTGCCGGGAGAGACGATTTTGGGGACTGAATTTACAACGGTGCCGGGAGGCAAGGGTGCAAATCAGGCGGTGGCGGCGGCGCGGTTAGGGGCAGCGGTGCGGATGGTGGGCCGGGTGGGGAATGATGCTTTTGGTCAGGCCCTAATTCAATCGCTGCAGGTAGAGGGAATTGAGACGGGGGATGTGCAGATAGAGGCGGGGGTAAGTTCTGGGGTGGCTGCGATCGCAGTTGATACCTCAGGCCGCAACCACATTATTGTGATTCCGGGAGCCAATGGCCGGGTTGCTCGTAGTGATGTTGAGCGGTTGTCAGCGAGGTTGGCTCCTGATGATACTTTGCTGCTGCAGTTTGAGGTGCCGCTGCCTGAAGTGATGGCGGCAGCAGCGACAGCGCAGCAGCAGGGCGTCACTGTGATAGTTGATCCGGCCCCGGTTCGCAATGATTTGCCAGAAGCGTTTTATGGCCTGGTCGACTGGCTCACGCCTAATCAGGTGGAAGCTGAACAGTTGGTAGGCTTTCCGGTAGCCGATCAAAAAAGCGCCGCTGCTGCCGCTAAGGTGCTGCGGCAGCGAGGCGCTAGAGCAATTGTGATCAAGCTAGGAGCTGAGGGCGTTTGGGTAGAAGCTGCCGATGCTGCCTTTCCGGTTCCTGCTTTTGAGGTGCCAGTGGTCGATACCGTTGCCGCTGGAGATGCTTTTAATGGGGGGCTGGCTGTTGCTCTTTCAGAGGGAGTGTCATTGCTAGAAGCAGCTCGGTTTGCAACAGCGACAGCGGCTCTGTCAGTCTCGCAAGCTGGGGCTCAGCCTTCTTTGCCGACACGGCAGGCCGTAGAAGCGCTCTTAGCGGCTCACATAGGCTAGTTTCTAAGCGAGCTACTAAGGAATGGCTCCTAAGAGGCAACGGATAGCCAAAGCTGACTCTAGTCTCCACCAACGCTGATAGGTGTGCCCACAATCTGAGCCTGAGTCAGATCTGTTCCTTCAAACGAAGCACCTGTTACGACTGCATGAAAGATGTCGGCTTGAGACAGGTCAGCCTCATCCAAGTTGGCGTTTTCTAGAATTGCGTTGGTCAAGAAAGCGTTGTTTAAGACAGCTCCCTCTAAGTTTGCTCCGGTCAGGTCAGCCCCTTCTAGATTGGTTTCTGTTAGGTTGGCTCCCTCTAAGTTTGCCAGCCTCAAATCGGCTCCAATCAGGTGGGCCTGGCTCAAGTCTGCACCAGACAGGTCACAGGCATAGCAAAGGTTAGTCTCTAACAACTGCTGCACGTGAGCAGGATTTTCTGCCTGCCCTGGGCCGGCCAACAAGAGGGGAAGCGCCAGCGATAGAGTGGATAAAGCAAAAAGTTTCATGGGTTCCCCCTTTAGCATTACAACATCCAGATAGCAGTGATGCTCTTTAACTAGTAACTAGCTCCTGATGGAATCTCGACTGTAGTATGATCTTTAGCCAAGGCAATCGCGAAGACGGGTCTTTAGAAAACTTTTGAGTACTAAGCTATTACTGTTAAGAACTAAGGCGCTTCCTAAGGGGTCTTGACGCGAGTTAGAATCCCTTCTAACTTAGTTTGATCTTGGCACATTCACTGGGCTCTGTCTGTTAGTTATAACCGTACCGCAACCAAACAATACAGGCACCCTGCTAGAGGCGTAAACCTGCTTTCCCTCATTAGATAGATCTTGCAATCAGATGCAGCAAAGGGTGGACAACGCCCACCCTTGTAGCCTGCAAGGCTTACCCACTGTTGTCTCAGCCCTCGACCGCAGGCTCAGGCGTTTGAGCTAAGAGCGGATCTAGCCGTCCAACCCGATCAAGTCCATAGAGGTCGTCACAACCGCCAATGTGATGGTCGTTGATAAAGATCTGCGGTACGGTTTTCCGCCCGCTGGCTCTGGCTGCCATTCGGACTCTAGCTCCACCATTGCCGTCGATTTTGTATTCAATGAAGCGAACGCCCTTCCACCAGAGCAGCAGCTTAGCCCGAATGCAGTAAGGGCAGGTCTGCCAGGTGTAGATCTCAACGTGAGCCTTAACCTGGTCTGAGGAGCGGTCTAAAAAACGGTCAAGCAAAGGAATCATAGCAGTCTGAAAAAGCGTCAGAGGGAAAGGTCTATTTCTTCAGAATACTGTGAACTTTCCCTCTGATAGGGTGCTAACCCTCGGCATCAAAGACTGTTTCGTCTTCTTTGCGCCAGGCTGGATCAACTAAACAAATAAAAACCAGCGGTTCCTGGCCGGTGTTGCGAATAAACTGCCGAGCATCGGGTGGAATATAAATGGCATCTCCCGGCTCGACTGTTTGGGTTTCATCATCAATGTGCATCTCTCCCTGGCCTTGGAGAATGTAATACACCTCTGAGGTTTTTAGGGCGTGAGGGGTAGAGACTTGCCCTACAGGGACAATGGCGTGGGCCAAGCTATAGCGCAGCTGGAGGGACTGCTTGTCAGGATGCAGTAGCTCCCTCAGTTGAGTACCATCGCCTGCAATAAATTCGGGGCAGTCTAGCAGTTTACGAATGAGCATTAGGTACAGAAGTGAGTAGATTTCCTGACGATTATGCCTCTAAACCATCGTTACGCTGTCGCTTCTAAAGCAGCCTTTAGAGTAAGCTGGCTGACCGCTCAGCCAACTCAGAGCGCTCTCCTTTGTAGAGGGTAATGTGTCCGGCAATGGCTTCTCCCTTAAAGCGCTCGACGACATAGGTTAGGCCGTTGCTGGCTGCATCGACGTAGGGGTTGTCGATCTGGTCTGGGTCGCCAGTCAGTACGATTTTGGTGCCCTCGCCTGCCCGCGTGAGAATAGTTTTGACTTCGTGGGGCGTCAGGTTTTGCGCTTCATCTACAATCAAAAACTGCTTGGGGATAGTGCGGCCTCGAATGTAGGTTAAGGGCTCAATTTGCAGTAGACCCTGGTCTTGCATTTCCTCATGGCCGCGTCGCCAGTGCTCGGGCTTGCCTCGGGAGTCTTGGGTGTTGAAGATCAGGTCAAAGTTGTCGTACAGGGGCTGCATCCAGGGGTTGAGCTTTTCCATCAAGTCTCCCGGCAGATATCCCAGATCGCGGCCCATTGGCACAATCGGCCGGGCAATTAGCAGGCGGGAGTAGAGCCGTTCGTCGGCAACTTTTTGTACGGCGGCTGCGATCGCAATCAGCGTTTTTCCTGTTCCCGCCTTGCCCACCAGCGTCACTAGAGAAATCGAGTCTCGCAGCAGCAGCTCAAAGGCAAAGCGCTGCTCCCGGTTGTGCGGGTAAATGCGAGATGCCCCAACATGAGAGAGCTTGCCAAGGGGCACTACCTTGCCGGTTTCACCTTCGACAAAGGCTAGCGCCGTGTGGGCCGGGTTGGCCTCATCTATCAGGGTAATGGCCTGGTTGGGATACAGCGGCACGTCTAGCACCACCGGGTCGCCCTTGAAAAGCTGAGCAATGGTGGCAGCGGGTACCAAAACCTCAGCGGTGCCCGTATAGAGATCGTCGATGTCGATCTTGTCGGTTTCATAGTCTTCGGCCACCAGCCCCACTGCATCTGCCTTAATCCGCAGATTGGTGTCTTTGCTGATGAGCACGACCGGAAAACTAGAGTTGTGCTTTAGCTCCATCGCCACAGCCAAAATGGCGTTGTCACCCTGGTCGCCTTCTAGCTCGGCGGGCAGCTGCAGCAGCGTATCTCGGTGGCAAAGGGCAACCCGCAGCGTGCCACCGTTATCTAGAGGAATGCCTTGGGTGAGCGAACCCCGCTGCCGCAGTTCGTCCAAGCGACGCGAAACGTGGCGGGCATTGCGGCCCGTTGCCTCAGTTTGCTTTTTAAAGCGATCGAGTTCTTCAATAATCGTAATTGGGAGAACTACGTCATTGTCCTCAAACCTCAGCATCGCTGTTGGATCATGAAGCAATACGTTGGTATCAAGAACAAACGCTTTTTTCATACAGCAGGATAACTCCCAGCAGGCTAGAGCGAAGAAACAAACAAAAACCCTTCAGATGCGCTTAGCTCAAAGGGCTCAGGCCAAAACGGGACGTTTTAGAGAGATCTCTAGAGTACGTCAAATCTACTGAAAATCCTGCTCTGGCCTAAAATCCTGCGGCTGTGTCCCGCAGGTCACTGCATTTTTTCTACGGCTAAAGCCGATCTCTATAACCGAAAGTAGACGCCGGTTTTGAGTTCGCCCTCTAGAGTTGAGATAGAGCTTGTTCGTCATTTTCTAGCGAGGCCGCCCTATGACTACTTCACATCAAGACGCCTTCGTCACGGATTTAATTGAAGGAACCCTGGCCTTAGTTTGGGATACGTCCCGCACCTTTTCCAAGGCTGTTAAGGAGGTCTCCAGAACCGTAGAAACGACCGTTGGTCCGGCCATTCACAGTACGGTGGAGCAGGGAACCGATACCATCGGCAGACTAGTAACCCCAATTGCCGAAAACCCGGCTGTGAAATATGCCACCAAAATTCCTGGCATGAGCTGGCTCATGGCGGCTCTAGGCCAGGTAGATGTGGATAATGTGCTGGTAGAAGTTGAGGCCCTCAAGCAGCAGCACCCTAGCGAGAGCCCTGCTGAGCTGGCTCAACGAGTGATGACTGAGTCGGCCTGGAATGCTGCTCAGGTGGGCCTAATTACGAACTTTATTCCGCCTTTGGCCTTTGCTACGGCAGCGCTAGATGCAGGGGCAGTCGCTGCTTTGCAGGCTAAGATGATCTACCGCATTGCCGCTATCTATGGCTTCTCGCCTAAGGAACCGGCCCGGCGGGGTGAGGTATTGGCTATTTGGGGGCTTTCCTCAGGTGGTTCTGGTGTCTTGAAAAGCGGCCTAAACCTGGTGGAGCTACTGCCTGGAATAGGTGCAGCGATTGGCGTTACAGCCGATGCAGCCCTGCTCTACGGTGTGGGATATCTGGCCTGCCAATTCTACGAAAATAAGCGCACTGTCCCGGTCTACGTGGTGCGGGAAGAGGTGCCTAGCAAAATTGAAATCGACTAGCCGCGCGCTCTATGCAGCTTGATTTTGACCTCTCTGGGGCTGCCTTGCAGAGCCGAGTACTCGATATTCACCAGCGACTGTGCGTTGAGTATGGCTGCCCAATCCGCTATTTCAGTAACCTCGATCCCTTGAGTGAGCTGGTTTCGGCGCTGCTGTCTCATCGCACTAAGAATCGAGATTCTCACCGGGCTTTTCTGCAGTTGCGATCGCAGTTTGAGACTTGGGAGGCGGTGCGAGACGGAGATCCGGCGGCGGTTGAAGTTGCGATCGCGCCCTGCACTTGGCCCGAGCAAAAAGCGCCCCGGCTTCAGGCTATCTTGCGGGAGCTGACGCAGCGGCTGGGTGAACCGCTCTCTCTAGACTTTCTAGCAGACCTGCCGGTGTCCAAGGCGCGGGTCTGGCTGGAGGAAATTCCCGGTATTGGTCCCAAGACCAGTGCCGCCGTGCTGTCTTTTAGCACCCTGCGCCGTCCGGCGTTGCCAGTAGATAGCCACCACCATCGAGTGGCCCAGCGACTGGGGTTAATTCCCAAAACGCTAGCGGTTGGCCCAGCTCATGCTGTTTTAGAAGCGCAGCTGCCGCCCCATTGGGATGCGCAACAGGTTTATGACAATCATGAAGTTCTCATGCTGCATGGTCAGCGAGTTTGCCATTATCGCAAGCCAAGTTGCGATCGCTGCTGCCTGCTCGACCTCTGCCCCTCCGGCCAGCAGCGAGAGTCGGCGGGCTAATCGCTACCGACTTATTGAGTGAAGACCACCCAGGTATTGCGACCAGCAGATTTGGCTTGGTAAAGGGCTTTATCTGCCTGATGAAAAATCTCATCAATAGACTGAACCCCTCCCTCACACCCTGAAATACCTGTGCTGACAGTAATGTGCAGGTTCTCGGAGCCAGCGGGAATGGGCAGGCTATTGATCATTTCCCGAATTCGCTCGGCCACCTCCGTTGCCTTTTGAAGTGGTGTCTCCGGCAAAATGATGCTAAATTCTTCACCGCCATAACGCCCGATTAAATCGACCTCTCGAAGGGCTTCTGTGAGAACCGATGCGACAGTTTGAATAACGACGTCTCCAACGGGGTGCCCATAGGTGTCGTTGATCCGCTTAAAGTGATCGATATCGACCATCAGCACAGAAAAAGCCCGCCCATACCGCTGGGCGCGAGAAAGCTCTTGAGTCGCAG
This sequence comes from Pseudanabaena sp. FACHB-2040, assembly GCF_014696715.1. Classification (NCBI taxonomy): domain Bacteria; kingdom Bacillati; phylum Cyanobacteriota; class Cyanophyceae; order Pseudanabaenales; family Pseudanabaenaceae; genus Pseudanabaena; species Pseudanabaena sp. FACHB-2040. The sequence continues at coordinate 207,750 of NZ_JACJQO010000002.1, read as the reverse complement.
CTTCAAACAGATACCGACGGTTGAGCAACCCTGTGAGGCCATCGGTTTTAGCAAGGCGCTCCATTTCAACGAGAGCTGTTCTGAGTTCGCTAAAAGTATGTTTCAGCATCAGGTGTGTCTTAACTCGCGCCAGCAGTTCGGGTTTACTAAAGGGCTTTGTGACATAGTCTGCGGCCCCCTGCTCAAAGGCCTGAAGTAAGTGCTCCGACTCGTGACTAGCGGTGAGAAAAATAATCGGAATTTCTGGATAGGTAGCCTTCAAAGCGCTACAGACTTCTAGGCCATCGACTCCTGGCATCATCAGATCTAGCAGCACGAGATCAGGTTGGGCTGCTTTGAACCGGCTGATCGCCTGTGAGCCGTTGTTGGCAAAGGTAGTTGCATACCCTGTTTCGTCGAGCATACTGCCGACAATTTGAAGGTTCATAGGAGCGTCATCCACAACGAGGATTAAGTAGTCCTCTGGGTTGAAGCGCTTGAGCATTACGGCATATCCTCTTTTTGGCAAAGCTCACAAACTAATCGTCGCACTTCTGGAAATTTCTCAACATCCTGGGATAACTTTTCCCAATTGAACTCTTTCACCGATGTTTGCAAAAGGGCGGCGTAGTCTGTCAGCATTTGGCAGAAATGCTCCTGCCCCCAGGTATCTAATCGGTTAATAAACCGATTAATTTCGCGACTCTTGAGCGTGCGCCGAAGCTCAGACCAAACGGTTTCCTCCTCTTCGTGCAGATGCTCAAGCAACTGTGAGCTATCAACTACATGGCTTAAATGGCTTCTATTGGGTGCGTTGAGCTGTTCGTTGGGCAGTGAGCGCTGCGAATCTATGCTAGAAACCTTTAAGTATTTCTTGAGCTCTATGGCTAGTTGAGGACAGCTTACCGGCTTACGCAAAAAGCCCTGGCACAGCTGTGCTATTTCTGCTTCGTTTTGACTACAGCATAGAGCCGTTAAAACTACGATTGGAATACTTCGGGTTTGGGGATTGGCCTTGAGCTGGGCAGCGACCTCTTGTCCTTCCATCTCAGGCATTTTGAGGTCTAACAAAATTAGATCAGGGTGATGAATTTGAGCGAGATGGATGGCTTCTTGCCCTGCTTCTGCAGTTAGAACGGTATGGTGGGTTCTGGCAAAATACCCCTGAATTAACGCCTGGTTGGAGGCCACGTCGTCTACGACCAGGAGCGTGCTGGGCGCAAACTGACTCAGGTCGTTGTCTTGGTCCACTGAGGGGACAATTGCGGTTAAGACTGATTCAGCTGAGGGCACATCAGGAAATACCAGCGTAAACAGGCAGCCCTGCCCGAGTTCACTCTGTAGAGTAATGGTGCCCCCCAGCATTCGAGTCAAGCGTTGAGTGATGGCCAGTCCTAGGCCAGTACCGCCATACATTCGATTGCTTTGGCCTGCACTTTGGGTGAAGGCTTCAAAAATTCGGCTTTGCTGGTCTCGCGCAATACCAATGCCGCTGTCTTGTACGGTAATTTCTAACCAGTTTTTTTCGCCTTCTGCAGTTGGGTAAGTTTGGGCGCGAGCCGTAATCCGAATCAGGCCCTGCTCTGTAAATTTGAGCGCGTTGCCCACAACGTTGAACAAAATTTGCCGGAGCCGCACCTCATCAATTCGAATTGAGGTGGGTATGCTTTCTTCGAGGGTGACCTGTAGGGTCAGGCGTTTCTCGGCGGCTCTTTGGCTAAAGATTTGCTGAATTTCTTCAATTAGCGATCGCACATTCACTGCTTCGTACTGCAGCTCGAGCTTGCCAGCCTCGATCTTAGACAGATCTAGGATGTCGTCGATTAGATCCATCAGCGCCTTACCGCTAACCGCAATCGCCTGTAGGTAGGACTTGGCTTCAGGTTCGGCAACCATTGACTGCAGCAGGTTGGTAAAGCCCAAAATGGCATTCATTGGCGTGCGAATCTCGTGGCTCATATTGGCCAGAAACTCGCTCTTTGTGCGGTTCGCTGCTTCTGCTGCCGCTGTAGCCTCCAGCAGAGCCAAGTTATTGACGGTCAACTCTTCGCTTCTGAGGGTTTCCTGCTGCAGTAGGGTTGCTTGCGCTAGGGCAATGCCAACTTGAGCCGCCACTGCTTCTAGCAGTTCAATTTCATCGGTTGACCACTCTCGGCTGCGATCGCACTGCTGCAGGACAATCACCCCATTGGTTTCTCCTTGATAGGAGGTGCGTACTGCCAAGGTGGATTGAGCCTGAGCGTGAGGAGAACTAGCCGATCGCGACAAAAGCTGGTCTGAAAGCAGGGAGGAGGCAATGGCTCTATCTTGCGCGGTTAGCAGCTCCAAGTAAGCATTGCCCGATACAGGATTCGTCGTCCCCTGCCTGGAGGGGCACTCGGCAGTTAAATATTCAGCAACGACTAGGGTTTGAGGTATCGGTGCCGAAACGTAAGTATGAATGAGGCAACAACTCACGCCAAAGGCTTGCCCCACCTGCACGGCAGCTGTCTGGAAGATGTCTTCTGCCTTTAGGCTCTGACGGATCTCTTGGGTAATTGTTTTCAGCAGTGCGGCCTGTTCTAGCTGCTTTTGCAGGGCGTTGACTGCTCGCTGTCGCTCTAGTTCGCCGCCGACCCATTGAGCCATCAGCTTGAGAATTTGCTGATCAACCGCTCGAAAGGGTTTGTGAGCCGGTTGATGGCTGCAAAAACACAGAACTCCACACGTTTCACCAGAGACCTTGATCCGCATGCCGATGTAGCTCTCCATGCCTAGACTCGCACCAGGGTGTAAGCCCCAAGCAGATTGGCTAGAGGACTCAATATAGAGGGGTTCTTCTGAGTGGAGGGCTTCTAGGCAGTAGGTTTTTCGAACGTCTAAGATATCTCCCGACATAATTGAATTGTCTGGGGTGTGGGCGTTGACTATCTCATAGCGGTTGCCCTGAACCTGCGCCAGTATCCCGTGATCAAGATTGAAGTGCTGGCACCCCATCACCAAAACCTGTTGAAATCGCTCACTAAAGCTGAGTCGATAGTCAGCTGTAACATCGTAAAGGGCTTGAATTGTGGCTTCGTTCTCGCGCCGATCTGTGTTGGACTGCTTTAGGTCAGACGGGCTGGGGAAGGCTGAGATCTGCGGCAGCAGCGGCACCAGTTCAAGCGCTGCGAACAGGGAAATCAGTGCGGTAATGGCCTTCATACCACCCGAGAGCCAGTAGGTTGGATACCAAAGTGTCCAAATTTCTAAAAGATGGGTCGTGCCGCAGGAAATAATGAACGCGCCAAACAGCAAAAATATTTGTTTAAACGGCAAGTCTCGTCGCTGATAGACAAAGTAAAACAGCGTTAGCGCAATGGAATAGTATGCGATCGCAATCAGTGCGTCTGCCGCAATGTGTAGGCCCACTAGCCCTGTTTGCCAGAGGTCGCAGTGGCCGTAGGGAACAAAGAAGCCACTGCTAAAAATTGTTTTCAGATAACTGACCATAGGGCGGGCTGTACTGAGTAGCAGATGAGATTTGTGAAATTTAGAATTTCCATCTCAGTATTCCCAGGTAAGATTTTTGTCTGTAGCTGTTTATGATCTGCTAGACCCTGCAAAACTTCATCTCTTCAATTTCTTTGCAAAGTTGCCGGAATAGTTCATCAGAGAATGCTAAGAAAACTATAGCTACCCATTTGAGTGCAGCAGGTACACGCTATATATCCACGCTATATATCTATGTATAGAATCGGCATATCGTTAAAGTCCTGGGGAGTTTTGCTGGCAGCAGGATGCCTCTGGGGCAGTGCTCCTGCCAGCACCTGGGCAGCACCTGAACCTGCCATTGAGCCTTCCCCCTCAGAATCAGTTGAAACGCCCGCTGCTGAAGCAAGCTCTCCCGCTGAGGATGTTTCTGCGATTAGAAATACTCCACGAGCGCTGCCAATGGCGGTGACTCCGGTGCCGGTACCGCCTTTCCCAGAGACCGTTCCAGAGGCGATTTCTCCCGATCCGGCTGGGCTAGTGGGGCTCCATCCTACCGAGGAGGCTGATCTAGGCATAGGCCATCTGCGGCCGAAGCAAGTCTCTTCCCTTCAAGACAGCAGCTGGCCCCAAAGCCCCACGGCCAATGCTAGCTGGCTGCGTGATGTGACCTTACCCATTTACGCAGCTCCCGAAGGAGAACCCTGGGGCTGGTTCATCAATGGCTGGCTAGTAACAGATCAGGCCGACCCTCTGGCAGTCGGTAGAGATGCAGCCTTTTCTATGCTGCACACCTACTCTGGCCTTTACACGTTTCCAGTGATGGAGGTCCGTCCAGACGGTTGGTTCCGCTTCCAGTACACCCCTGTGGGTACGGCCTGGGCCCATGTCTCTCATCTCAACTTGGGCTCGGTAGAACTGACGCTGGAAACCTGGGAAGATCGGTTCTTATCAGCGGGTTGGATTGAGTTTCGTAAGCATGGAGCCTCTCATGCGTTGATGCCGCAGCCTGAGAGCGGGCAAAGTCTGCAGGCGCTGATTAGCCCCAACAGCTTGATTGAGCCGCTGGAGTTTGAGGGAGACTGGGCACGGGTACGAGTGACCCAGCCGGTTGATGCCTGCGCGCCTCTACCAGGGGCCGGTACTCAGGAAGGATGGATTCGTTGGCGCACAGGTGAGCAAGATTCGTTGGTATGGTTTCCGCCGGAAGGGTGCTGATATAGCCTGAGTCAAAAAAAGGCTGTTGTTGAACCCCTAAGCTAGAGAAGGATCCTGACGCCATTGCCACCGGCTTTATGGCAATGACAATAACCGCTAAGTAAGCTGCCGAAAACATCATTCCCAAATCAACATTCTTGCGGTAAGGAATGCAAACTGCTGCTGCTGTAGTTAGCTCTAGCCCAGGCGCAGGGCGCTTTGGGCTGAAGTCCCCCCAAGCAAACACGGCATATGTTTTTATCGGTAGATACGCTTCCCCAAGACCGGCAGCAGCGCAACTGTGAAATTAAAAAAGTAGGGCTGCACTACTGGCAGCAGCTATATCAGGCCGGCATTCCTAAGGATGATGCCCGTAAGATTGCGGCTGCGATCGCAAAATTTGACGTTGCCCAAAGACCTCCAGCGCCAGACCAAGCCCAATTAATTGAGTGCTACAGTCCACTCATCTGTCGAGCCCGGCTGTGGCGACGAGATCTACTCCAGTGGCAGGCCCAAGCACAGATTTCTAAACGAGGCTTTTGAAGGGTTCATCTAGCTCAGCCATCACAGGCGGGTTTAATCGGGCTCGGTCCAAAATTGCGCCTTCTAACTGCGCTCCAGTCAGATCCGCCTCAACCAAAATTGCTCTAGTCAGGTCGGCGTAGCGCAGATCTGCCCCACTCAAGTTAGCTCCTGTTAAGTCTGCATAGCTCAAATTTGCCCGCTGCAAATCGGCTCCTGTCAGCACACTGCCTCTCAAGTTAGCAAGGCGCAAGTCACTCTCCCTCAAGCGGGCACTTGATAAGTCAGCCCTCTCCAAGTGAGCCCTAATCAAAACGCTCCGCTCCAGATTCACCCGCTTTAAGTTGGCCTCCGACAGATTCGCTCGCCATAGCTTAGCCCCTGTAAGGTTGCCTCCCTCCAGCACAGCCTGGGGCAAATGAGCACAGGTCAGATCTGCATAACACAGCTGCACATCAGGAAAACATACGCCTGGCATCCAAGCCTCGCGAAAATCCAGGTGGCTAAAATCTCGACAGCCTGCCGAGTACATATCCAAAAGCTGCATCATATCTATCGTGCCTGTGGAAAATCCGTCACCCTCAAAACTGGCCACGACAGATGGGAGAACAAATTCACTAGTCCTCAATCTGTCTGCCCCTCTAGCACCTACAGAGAAATAAACCTAATCTCACCAGTTGCCTATTCAAACCCTCAGCGTGGGCACTGGCACCAGCTCGGTCGTGCTTAGCATCGACACACATCTGCGATTCGATCCCAAGGTTGTTGAGCTTGATCTAACCATCACCAGCTTGGTCGTTAGTCATAAATATTTCTAAGGGGAGATTGTAAACTTATGCAATATGTAAACTAATGTAACAATTTATAATTAATCTTGCAATGTGTCTGAGTGAGCTAAAGTGCCAACCACACGGCTATGTTGCGCATGTTGACGACCGTACAACAGCTACAAAAAAGACCTCCCAAATAAGGAGGCCCTTTGACTTTAGAAAAGACGGCAATAGTCAATGCAGTGTCAGGACAGCCTTAAGCAGACTACCTCCACTACGCGTTTTTTAGTTAGCCGATCGTTTTTGTAGAACGGCCAGCATTTGCTCTCGCACAGCAGCAGCCCAGATATCAAAATCGGGACGGCAGGCAATGGCACTCTGGTCAAGCTGAGTCTGCCCTTGGGGTGCTCTGCCTCTGTAAGTAGACTGCTCAGTCGAACTTGCCATAGATTTATGCCCTCGCTAGAAGAAAACTCCCTTAATCCTTGGTCTAACAAATGCAGAAGAGACTGTCAGTCCTACCAAAGATTACAGATGCCGTTTTTGCATGAGCTTTGCAGAAAAGACGCATACAAACCCTGCTCGGCTAGCCATAGACCTGAGTTGGGTGCAAAAACCACGCTTCTAAAATGGGTTCGTCTAATGTTCGTCTAACGTAGGAACCAGGTTTTCTGAACCCTCAGAATTCTCTCCAACGCTTACGACCTGTGAACCATAGTCTCCCGGATACTATGCGTCTCATGCAGCATCGGCGGCGCAGCTGAATCTAAGTCGCCCACGTAGACACCCAGAGACTGAGCCACCTGCAGCATGGTGTGGTCTCGCTCGACTGGGCTGGGGCAAATTCCCTGCTCGTGGCAGCGGCGAACAACTTGAAGCACCTGATCTAGAGGCTCAGACTGCACCTGGCCTGCCCGCCAAATGACTAAACGGCTAAAGCGGCCTTCGGCGATCAGGTCGACGGCTTTTTTACCAAAGGCGGAGGCCAGCAGCCGATCAAAGGAGGTGGGTATGCCGCTGCGCTGAATATGGCCTAGAACTGAGGCTCGCGTTTCCACTTGATCTAGATCGCAATAGATTTGATCTCCGGTCAGACAAAGGGTACGGCTGCGATCGTGGATCAGTTGCGCCAGGGTATCGCCAATGCACCTGTCTTTCTCGCCGTTCTCGCCACCGACGCCTTCAGCAACGACTACCAGGGCAAATTTACGCCCAGCTCGCCGCATTTCTGCAACCTTTTCACAAATTTGCGTGACTACTGTAGAGGTTAGCTGAGGCACCAGTTCGGGGATCAAGATTACATCAGCGCCTCCAGCAATGCCGGAATAGAGCGCTAGGTGCCCAGCATTGCGGCCCATCACCTGCACCACCATGACGCGGTCGTGGCTAGCGGCAGTAAACGTCAAATCATAGAGGGCATTGGTAACCGTTTCGACTGCAGTGCCAAAACCCACCGACTGCTCGGTAAAAGGCACATCGTTGTCGATGGTTTTGGGAATGCCGATGATGTTCCAGCCGCCCTGTTTAGCTAGTTCATAAATAATGTCGAGACTGCCGTCGCCGCCGATCGCAACCAACGCATCTAGCCCTAACCGCTGATAGCCCTCTAGGATCTTGGCAGCGACCTCTGGCTGTTGGGGATTGCCTTTACTGAGCGATCCCAGAATGCTGCCGCTGAGAAACTGCAGTACGTCTAGCCCCTGCAAGATCCCAGGAATGTTGTAACCATGCTCCTGCAGCCGCAGATCGTCTGGTTTGTAATGCCCCTCGGTAACGCTGATAAAACCATCTGTGCCGTAGGGAATGCCAAACACATCCCAACCCCTGCGATTGGCACACTTCACGACTGCTCGGATGACGGCATTGAGCCCGGGGCAGTCTCCGCCGCTGGTAAGAATGCCAATGCGTTTTCGCGTATTCATGTTGTCTCCGGTATAGGGGCGAGCTGAGGTCTTGGCTCTGCCCCTCAGCATATTACGCCAGGTCAAAACCTTGACTCTGACGGCACAATCGCTAATAAAAAGTCAGAACTGTTGATGCTTCTAGACGGCTTAAAGGTAGCGAAGTCTGATTTTTGGATGGGTTCAAGACCTGGTTCAACTAGCTCTATCAGGGCATTCTTTTTCGCTATAGTGGGGAGTTGCACAAGCGATGGGAACCCCAAAATGGCACGGTTAGCACTGTTGAGTACCTCAGACAAGACTGGGATTGTAGAGCTGGCGAAAACGCTAGTTGCGGAGTTTGAGTTCGATATTATCAGCAGTGGCGGAACAGCTAAAACTCTAATTGAGGCCGGGGTTCCGGTGACAAAGGTATCGGACTACACCGGCTCACCAGAAATTTTAGGAGGCCGGGTCAAGACGCTGCACCCCCGTATTCACGGCGGCATTTTGGCGCGGCAGGACTTGCCTGAAGACCAAAAGGATCTAGCTGATAACAGCATTCGCCCTCTGGATTTGGTGGTTGTGAACCTTTATCCCTTTGAGCAAACGATTGCTAAAGAGGGAGTGACGCTGCCGGAAGCGATTGAGCAAATCGACATTGGCGGCCCAGCGATGCTGCGGGCAGCAGCGAAGAACCACCAGTACCTGACGGTGCTGTGCCGTCCGGCTCAGTATGAGGCGTATTTAGAGGCGATGCGATCGCACCAAGGCACCGTTCCCCTTGCCTTTCGGCAAACCTGCGCCCGCGAAGCCTTTTGGCACACGGCCACTTACGACCAGGCCATTGCCACCTATTTAACCGAGCAGACTGAGTCAGAAGCGGCCGCTGAGGGGTTGCCAGAACGCTGGACCCTGGCCGGGACTCAGCGCCAGTCTCTACGCTACGGTGAGAACCCACACCAGCCTGCGGCCTGGTACCAAACCGGCGCGACGTCCACCGGCTGGGCTGCCGCAGAGCAGCTCCAGGGCAAAGAACTCAGCTACAACAATCTGGTGGATCTAGAGGCGGCTCGCCGCATTATTGCCGAGTTTCCGGCGGATCGGCCAGCGGCGGCAGTGCTCAAACACACTAACCCTTGTGGCGTAGCGATGGGCGATACGTTAGCGGCTGCCTACCGCTCTGCCTTTGATGCCGACGCCACTTCAGCCTTTGGCGGCATTGTCTCTCTGAATCGCCCGATCGATGCTGAAACGGCCCAAATCCTAACCGGAACCTTTCTAGAGTGCATTGTTGCCCCCGGTTGTGACGCTGATGCTCGTGAGATTTTGGCTAAGAAAAGCAACCTGCGGGTGCTGGTGCTGTCCGATCTGCACCAAGGGCCAGCCTTGGCGGTAAATGCGATCGCAGGTGGCTTCCTGCTGCAGACCCCCGACACCTACGCCGACGATCCAGCCCACTGGCAGATTGTCACCGACCAAAAACCGACCGACGAGGAGCTGAGCGAAATGCTCTTTGCTTGGCGAGTGGTGAAGCACGTCAAGTCCAACGCCATTGTCGTTACTCGCAACCACCAGACACTAGGCGTCGGGGCCGGACAGATGAACCGAGTCGGCTCAGTGCAAATTGCCCTAGCCCAAGCTGGTGAAAAAGCCCAAAGCGCAACCCTTGCCAGCGATGGCTTCTTTCCCTTCGACGACTCTGTACGAACCGCTGCCGCCGCCGGAATTCGCCTGATTGTGCAGCCAGGAGGTAGTCGCCGTGACGAAGACTCGATCAAAGCCGCCAATGAGCTGGGCGTTATTATGGCCCTTACAGGGGTTCGGCATTTCTTGCATTAAGACTGAAGGCAGGGGAGCAAAGAGGCAGGATCGCGTTTCCTCCACTCCTTGCTCCCCTACCCATCCACCCCCACTCCTTGTTCCCCCACTCATCCACCTATCTATGAAAATCACCGACCTCATTACCTGGTTCGAATCCTGGGCCGACCCTACCTGGCAGGAAAGCTGGGACAACTGTGGCTGGCAGGTAGAGCCGGGCATCTTAGATGAAGCAGCCGGGGTATTAGTCTGTCTGACGCCGACTCTAGCTGTGATGCAGGAAGCGATCGCACTGCGTCAGCAGGGGGCTCCGGTGAACCTGATTTTTGCCCACCACCCGCTAATTTTTAGCCCGCTCAAGTCGGTGCGAAAGGGCGATCCGGTGGGGGAGATGGTGCGGCTGGGAATGACTCACGGGATTGGGGTTTATACGGCTCACACCAACTTTGATCAGGTGGAGGATGGCACTGCCGATCTGCTGGCTCAACTGCTGGATCTGGAGCAGGCTGAGCCAGTCGTGCCGACTCAGGCGGGGTTAGGTTATGGGCGAGTGGGCAATCTTAATCCCAGATTGAGCCTTAAGGCATTGCTGGAGCGGATTCAAGCTAAGCTCGCGCCGCCTGACCTGATTTACTCCCCAGCGGCTGACCTGAAGCAGACGATCAGTCGAGTTGCGGTGCTGGGCGGTTCAGGCGCGAGCTTTTTAAAGGATGTAGCTAAAACTGGGGCTGAAGTTTATCTAACTTCCGACTGCAAGTTTCATCAGTTCCAGGAAGGGCGCGATCGCAACGTGATCCTAATCGATGCAGGCCACTACGCTACGGAGCGGCCCGCCTGTGCTCGATTGGTCGAGAAGTTCCAGGCGGTTGGGGTTGAGTGGGTTCAGCTCAGTAGCCAAGACGAAGACTTCCGCCGGTTTTTTGCCAGCGCCTCCTGACATACCATCGATAACGCTCATAGATGCCATTAGAAGGAAAGATTGCCCTAACCTCCCCTCCCCTCGTTACGATGAAGGCTCTTTAATCTCAGGGCTTTCCTTTGAAAGAATCCACCACTGAGCTTCCTTCCCCTCCATCGGGCTTGGGAGCAGGGCCGATCTACGCTATTTTGGCCTACGGTTCCTGGGGGCTGCTGCCGATCTACTGGAAGTTTTTTGGTCAGGTGCCCGCTGTGGAAGTGCTCACCCACCGCATGATCTGGTCGGCGGTGTTTTTGTCGGGGCTGCTGCTGATTTTGCGGCGAGGCGCTGAAGTGGGGCAGATTTTGAGATCGCGGCAGACCCTCCTCCGTCTGCTGCTCACAGCCTTGCTGCTCACCTTTAACTGGGGTTTATATATCTACGGCGTCAACAGCGACCGGGTAGTTGAAACTAGCCTGGGCTACTTCATCAACCCTCTAGTCAGCGTGCTGTTGGGCTTTTTGTTTTTGAAGGAGCGGCTGCAGTGGGGGCAGCGGCTGGCGGTGCTGCTGGCGGTCATTGGTGTGGCCAATTTCGTCTGGCAGTTTGGAGCAGTGCCCTGGATTGCTTTGGCTCTGGCTTTTTCCTTTGCCTTCTATGGGCTGCTGCGCAAGATTGTGCCCGTCTCTCCCCTAGTCGGTCTGGCAGTAGAGACGCTGCTGATTACGCCATTTGCGATCGCACTTGTCCTCTACTGGACTACGACCGGGCAAAGTCACCTGGGCGCTTCCTGGCAAATGACGCTGCTGTTTGTCGGGGCCGGAGTGATGACTTCCCTGCCTCTGCTCTGGTTTAACAATGCCGCTAAGCGGCTGCGGCTCTCAACTTTAGGCTTTTTTCAATACCTAGCCCCCTCGATTCAGCTCATGCTGGGGGTATTTCTCTACCGTGAACCCTTTACCTCGACTCACGCGTTCACCTTTGGCCTGATCTGGCTGGCGCTGATTCTCTATTCCACAACCTCACTGGGCCTGTGGGCCAAAAAGAGCTGAGCTATAGATCCTGGTAAGTTAGGGCTGAATTGGCCCAGTCAGTTTCTGCCAAGAAGGTCGAAAACGAAGTCAGCAAGCCCGGAAACTCCTGCTGCCGCAGGTACTCAACATCGGCCTGGTAACCCTGATGTCGGTACCACTGAATTAGGTCAAACAGCGACTTGCGAAAGAGCAGCAAAAAGAGCCAGGGAGGCACTTCGCGGTACTTGACTGGTTTTCCCTGAGCCTTAGCAAATTCTGCCGCTATCTGTTGCGGTGTCAAGACGTCGCCAGCCAGTTCAATAGCGCGTCCTACATACTGATCTCGGTGCTGAATCACATAGGCTGCCACCCGACCTATATCCCGCGTAGTAATTAGGTGCAGTGGCCTGTCCGGCTGAAGGGAAAAAGAAAAGGTGCCCTTGAGGATCGAGGGGCGGGTGTACTTTTTCCAAAACTCTTCCATAAAGAGACAGGCCTGCAGTAGGGTAGTGGGCACTGCCTGGGTAAAGACCTGCTCCACCCGATGCTTCTGCTCAATATGGCCGATGCCGGAGTTGCGATCAGCTCCTCCCGCAGAGTTGTAGACCAAGTGGCGAATACTGGCCCGCTGAGCAGCCCTGGCAATGCGCTCGGCCCGCTCTACCTCTAGGGGATCGGGCTTGGCCGTATCTGGGGCGGTAGCATGGCAGTAAATAGCTGACACGCCCGCAAAGGCTCTATCTAAGGACGCTTCATCATCTAGGTCAGCTTCAACCGGCTCGATTCCCGCCTCTATTAATCGAGCCAAGGCAGGACGCTGCGGATCTACCCTGCGGGTTAGGACACAGAGCCCGTTTAGATTTTGATCCAAAAAGCCTTTGACAACGTTATGGCCAGTGCCGCCTGTGACGCCGATCAGCAGCACTTTACCCACTGGAATCTCCGGATTAAGCAGGGAATCTGAACGAGAGTTCACGGCATCTAGAACGCTACGGGTCGCTTGCAGGCTGGGCGCGATCGCACAACCCGCTAGCTGTCTAGCCCCAGCCTACCGTATCTTGCAGATTGTGCAGATATAGACCGGAGTCATAGGAATAAAAGGATACAACGTTGATTGAAGCGACAATTATAGAACTGCATAGATCTTGGGTTTTCCAATGAACACGCCTCGCCCATCGAGTCTGCCCGCTTCTCCTGCTTCTGCTCGAATTGCTCGGTTGCGTAACTTGAGCTACTGGCTGGACAATGCGATCGCAATTCCCGGCACCCGGTTTCGCTTTGGCCTTGACCCCATTATTGGCCTCTTACCCGGCGGTGGCGACACGGCTGGACTACTGATGTCTAGCTACATTGTGCTAGAAGCCGCCCGGATGGGAGCCTCTAAGGCAATGCTGAGCCAAATGGCCTTCAACATTTTGTTAGAAACTCTAGCGGGTACGATTCCAGTAGCGGGCGACCTGTTCGATGCCACCTGGAAATCTAATGTTCGCAACATGCGGCTGCTAGAAGAACACCTAAAGCTGCCGCCAGTCACTCATGCCCGCAACCGCTGGTTTGCCGTGCTGCTAATTGTCGGCCTGATTCTAGTGTTGATTGGGTGTGTGGCTATTTCCCTGCTGCTACTGCGCTGGGTAATTCAGCAGTTTGGCCAATGAAGTGACCAGTTGCCCCCCTGCCCCTTTGCTGCCTAAACCTTCTGGCATAGTTAGTGGTTGGCAAGGCAGCTCGATGTGAAACTCGGTGCCCTCTCCAGGAGCCGAGTAGCAAACGAGCCTGCCCTGATGAGCTTGCGTAACAATTTGATGACTGATAGATAGCCCTAAACCCGTTCCTTTGCCAAGTGCTTTGGTGGTGAAGAACGACTCAAAGATATGGGCCTGTATATCCGAATCAATACCTGGCCCGTTATCTTTTACCACAATGCTGACCCAATCACCTTCGAGGCGGGTTACATGAAGGGTAATTGTTGGGGGAGCCGTTAGCTTGCCACTGGCATGGGCTTCGTCTAGAGCATCAACCGCATTTGAAATGAGATTCATAAATACCTGGTTGAGCTGCCCAATGTTGCACATTACAGGTGGCAGATCCTCATAGACTTGCCGCAATTCAATCTCAGGTCGATTCGGCTGGGCCTTCAAGCGGTGCCGCAGAATCATCAGAGCACCCTGTATGCCCTCATGCAAATCCGTCAGCTTTTTCTTGTGGCTATCCGTCCGCGAGAAGTTTTTGAGTGACGTGATAATTTCACGAATGCGCTGGGTGCCAACCTTCATCGAAGCCATTAGCTTAGGCAAGTCTTCTGCCAAATGCTCTAGCTCAATTTCGTCGATTGTCTCCTGAATGGTGGCAGGGGGATGAGGATACTCAGCCTGATAAAGACGGACCAAATCTAGCAAATCGTTAGCGTAGCGGATGCCATAGTCGATATTGCCAGAAATGAAGTTGACAGGATTGTTGATCTCATGAGCAATGCCTGCAACCAGTAAGCCCAAAGCCGATATCTTTTCAGACTGTACTAGATGAGTCTGAGTTTGCTTGAGCTGATCCAGAGTGCCCTGAAGCTGGTGTGCCTGAGTTTTGAGTTCGCACTGAGACTGTTTCAAAAACCGTTCAGTCTGCTGACGAACGGCAATCTCTAGTCTGAGCTGGGTGTTAATAGCCTGAAGCTCCGCAGTCCGATCGATTACCCGCTGTTCCAATGCCTGATTTAGCTCAAGTAACTGGTCCTGAGCCTGCTGGCGCTGCTCCATTTCATGATTTAGATCAACCACTTTGAGCCTGAGTTCAAGCTGGCTGATCAGCTGTCGTCCTAGAGCCTGTAAAGCCGAATACTGTTCTGGTGTTAGATGGCGAGGCTGGTAATCAATCACGCACAGCGTACCCAGCGTATAGCCGTCGGGGGTGGTTAACGGAGTCCCTGCATAAAAGCGAATGTTGGGGTCGGAGGCCACTAAAGGATTGTCCGCAAACCGTTCGTCTTGAGCTGCGTCGGGAACTACCAGCACGTCGGGCTGGAGAATGGCATGGGCACAAAAGGCAACATCACGCGGCGTTTCTTCAGCATCAATGCCAACCTTTGACTTAAACCACTGGCGATCGCGATCAACCAGGCTTACTAACGCAATTGGTGTTTGGCAGATGTAAGCGGCAATTGCAGTCAGGTCATCGTAAGCCGTTTCAGCGGAGGTATCTAGGATGTCGTAGCTCAGTAGCTTGGCAATCCGCTGCTCTTCATTCTCCGGAAAAGGTGCTGGGATCATAGAACGGTGGTTGGATCTAGGATTCAGGGCAATGGGTCGCAGTTCACAGGCAGGTCCACTGGGGCCGGAGCATGTCTTTTAGTATTGTTTTTAGTCTGCCCAACCGCCTGATTCCCGCAACACCGGACTGTGTTTGCAAAATCAGATCGCCTGCCGCAGAGCCGAAACCTGTGCAAAGCTACCCATCCCACACTCCTTCTCAAACTCAGCTACGATCCAGTCGCCTTGCTTACCCAGACGTTTAGCGCTTTTTTGCAGGTAGTTCAGATACTCTAGCTGCTGCTGGGGCGTAGGCCGCAGGCCAAAAAGTGAGCCTCTGTACCAGTTATCCTTAGGCCAGCGGCCGCAGTGCTCCCAAAACGACCGCTCTGACCAAGTAGGCGCGTTGCCCCGCAGGTAAGCCCGGCGGCGATGACTGTGGAACAGCTCGATCAGCGTAGGGATGTCGTTAATTTGGTGAGCCTGGTCAGCGGAGTAAATTTCCACCATGTCCTCCAGGTTCAAAGGCCGTTCGCTAATCCATTGGTGGCCGCAGTCGGGGCACTTAACAATAAAAGCATGGACAATGCGACCACACTGAGGGCAGGGCTTCGTAGGCGGCGGGTTACCACTACCAGAACCCTCCTTTTTCATTGGCAGGTGATATTCCTTGATGTCCTCCGGAAAACCTAAGCGTTCTAGGTTGCCCGCCTGATCGAGAATCATGCCGTATTGCTTGCCCGTCTGAGGGGAAATTCGCATGACCCTACCAATCTGCTGAAAATGTAGGGCACTCGATTGGGTGGGCCGCAGTAATAACCCTACTTCTACGCTGGGTTCATCAAAGCCAATGCTGATTACGTTGCAAGAGGTCAACACCAGGATTTTTTCATCCCGCAGGTCGGCATACATGCGCTGCCTCTCCTTAATCGGTGTGCCGCCTTCAACCGTATCTGAAGGAATTCCCGCTTGGCGGAAGGCATTGGCCACGTGGCGAGCGTGCTCAATATCTACACAGAAGGCGATAGTGCGCTTGCTGGAAACGAGGCGCTGCCATTCGCGCACAATTTTGTCGATCAGCTCAGGGCGATCGCAAGCATTCTTTAGTCCGGCCTCGTCGTAGTCGCCCTTCACGGTTTTAACGCCCTTGAGGTTGACAACTCCATCTGGCGGCATGCTGTAGTAGCGCATGGGCGCTAGAAATCCCATCTGCTGAAGGTCGCTTGGGATCGGAGAGGCTACCAGGGTTTCGAGGTGTTCGCCTAGCTGGTCTTGGCCTAGCCGTTCCGGTGTGGCAGTCATCACCAAATGCGTAGCGTGGGGATGAGTTTTATAAAGAACGGCTTTGCCAACTCGGCTGAACAAAGTGGTGTGACCCTCATCGTAAAACACTACATCTGCGGGCCAAGTGCGCCACCACTTGCGCTGGGCCATAGTTTGCACGCTGGCAATCTGGATGGGGGCCGATTGATCTTCCTCCCACCCAGCTTTAATAAAGCCGCAGTGCAGGCCAAAGGCTTTCATCTTCTCGTAGGTTTGCCCCACCAGCACATCCAGGTGTACCAGAAACATCAGCCGTTTTCCAGCAGCTTCGGCGTGGGCGCAGATCTGGCCGCTGATGACGGTCTTACCGGCCCCGGTCCCAGCGATTATGGCGACCCGCTTATGGCCCTCGTTGAGCTTGCGGTACAGGTCGTTGATCAGCTCGATTTGATAGGGGCGCAGTTGGGGGGGGCGGGGCGCAGGTGCGGTCATGGGGGTAGGTACGTACAGATGCTCTGCTCAGGGATCATCATAATACGCCCCTACTAATGGCATGCCGCGCCGAACCGGCCTAATCTATTGGGCACTTTGCTTTCTGCGCTCTGCTAGCTTCAGCAGCATCTCCTCATGAACATGACGAGTAATTGGGTAGAAGCGGATGATGATCATGGACGCGATCAGCATCAGCATTGGCAATGGCCCCATAAAGAGGCGGATGGCGGTCAGGGCAGAGTCTGGCTGCTGAACGGCTTCTGAGACGAAGCCAGAGCCTTCCAGCGCAGCCCCGACTAGAAATAGCCCTAGGGCCAGCCCAAATTTTTGCAACAGGGTCATAAAGGCATAGAAAATGCCTTCTCGCCGCTGACCAGTCTGCAACTCGTCTAGTTCAATTACATCGGGCAGCATTGCCCAGGGCACTACGTAAGCGGTGGCCACGCCAAAACTAGCGGCCATACATAGCAGATACAGAGCCGCCGTTTGTCCGGGCTGTAGGAAAAAGAGGCCCATCTGCACAATTAGCCAGCTACCGATGCCAATATAAAAAGCGCCCTGCTTGCCGACCCGTTTGCTGATCAGGTTGACCACAAACATCATGGGAATGGCGGTTCCCTGAACCAGTAGGGCAGGCAAGAAATAGGAATCTATCCCCATCCAGAAGGTGACGTAGAAGGGGATGATGCTGGCCGTGGCCTGGAGGGCCAGCCAGGAAAACATATAGATGCCCACGATCACCAGGAAGGCCCGGTTGGAAAAGACAATCTTGAGCTGGGCTAGAAAAGGGATCCGGGTTGAAGGATCTTCTATCAAGACCGGGTTTGCTTGGAGCTGCCGCTTAGCGAAGGGATAAGTGCCAAAGATGCACCAAAAGATGGGCAGCACCGATAGCACCGCACACAGCCCCCCCAGCGCCAAATACTGCTGCTGCTCGACAGCAATGAACTGGGTGACAACCAGGCCCAGTGCCAAGGCTCCAATGGCCCCTACCAGCGATGAAGCTAGTCGAAAAGCCGTCAATTCTGTTCGTTCATCATAGTCTTGGGACAGCTCAGCGGTTAGCGTGGTGTAGGGCAGGTTGACTACGGTAAAAAACACCTGGAATAGCACTGAGGTCAACACGTAGTACCAGAACTTGCCGGTTTGACCTAGATCTGGCACCAGCCACATGAGAAAAAAGGTTAGGCCAAAGGGCAGCGCCCCCAAAAACATCCAAGGATAGCGGCGGCCCCAGCGGGTATGAATGCGATCGCTCAGGTAGCCCACCATCGGATCGTTAACGGCGTCCCAAACTTTGCCGATTAACAGCACCGTTCCGGCGATCAGAGGATCGAGCCCAGCAGCACTGGTCAGAAAAATGAGAAAGGAGAAAGCAATCAGGTTAGAGGTCATGCCAGCTCCCATGTCCCCTGCACCAAAAGCTAGTTTGGCCCGAAAACTGAGTTTGCCGGGAGCCGGAGAGGGAGATGTGGGGGGTTGGGGGAAATCCTGAGCCATGCTGTGTCTACTGAGTGTCTCTGTAAGTAGCGTCCTCAGTGTATTATTGCCCCATTCCAGAATCGGCTACATTGCGATTGGTTGCGGCACACTATGTCTGATTACTATGTCACCTGGGACGATTACCATCGAGATATCGAACGGTTAGCTATTCAGATTCACGAGTCGGGCTGGGAGTTCAACCAGATTGTCTGTCTAGCTAAAGGGGGGCTACGCATTGGCGACATCCTTTGCCGCCTGTACGATGTGCCGCTGGCGATTCTCTCTACTGCCTCCTACGGAGGACAAGACAACCGCATGAGAGGGGCTATTACCTTTTCTAAAGACTTGAGTATGACCACGCCAAACCTTGGCAGTCGCGTGTTGCTGGTGGATGATTTGGTAGACTCTGGCCAAAGTTTGAGACGGGCAATTGCCTGGTTACAGCACAAATACGGCTTCTACATCGACGAGCTACGGACGGCTGTGCTTTGGCAAAAGGCTTGCTCCGAGGTCAAACCTGACTATCACGTAGTCTATTTAGACGGTAATCCCTGGATTCACCAGCCCTTTGAGAAGTATGAGTTGATGAGCCTACCGGAGCTAGTTGCTCGCCAGCAGGAGCAAGCAGGAGCGGCGGTTTGAGGGGTGTGAAGGGGAGGGCTTGCGGCAGGAGGGCCTGACGAGGTTGCTCTGGCCCGGATCGCAGCGTCTTTAGCTGAGTAAAGCCCAAATAGCCTAGGGCCATCACGCCAATTGAACCCATTACCCCAATTCCGATTAGGCATAGGGCCTTAACGGTTTTAGAGGCCTGTAGGGCTAGCGGGTAATCTCCTCGCCGATAGGATTCTCCTACCCGGTAAGCATAGACCATGGCCGCAATACCTAGGGGCGGAAAGATGAGCAACGTGGTGAGGCTGGCTAGTCGCCAGTAGGCCGGGGGGCTAGGCTGTCCCTGGTAGAGGGTATAGACCTGCTGCCACTCCGGCAGTGACTGCTCTTCAACTTTGCCGATGATCCGAAACTTGCGAATGCCGGGGACTTGCCAGTCAATCAGGCGGTTGCGAATCAGTTCTGGCAGCGTGAAGTAGTTTACGCCTTTACCCTTGGGTCGCCGAATATCGATGTCGAGCTGGTTACCGCTCTGGCTAACGGCAACGCGTACCTGTTGCACTGTAAGAGCGCTCTGCAGTTTTTGGCCCAAGTCGTCGAGGGGGTTTTGCTGCACTTGCTGGAGACGCAGGCGGGCTTGCTCCAGACGCAGGTCGTTGCACAGAGCCAGTTCCCAATCGGCAATGGCTCTGTCAGTGTCCTGCAGTTCGTAGCAAACATTGCCGCGATGGTAATAAGCTTCTGCCAGATTAGGGTTAATGGTCAACGCTTGGTTTAAATCGGCTAGCGCTTCTGAGTAACGACCTTTTTGAATGAACAGTAGGGCCCGGTTGTAGTAGACCCGCGCATCTCTAGGGCCAACTGCGATGGCTTGGGCCCAGTCTGCTAGGGCACTCTGTTCATCTCCTAACTGGTAACGCAATAGACCCCGGTTGCCGTAGGCTTTGGCTCCTAGCTCTTGATCTTGAGTCGCTTCTGTGAAGTCTGTCAGGGCATTTTGCAGATCGCCTGCCTGCCAACGGGTAATGCCGCGAGTAATGTAGATTTGAGCTGGTCGGGGATGGTGATTGAGGGCTGCGGTAAGGGCTGCGATCGCAGCCTCGTGATCTCCCTTTCTAGAAAAGTCCAGCCCCTGCCGGTAACGATAACGAGCAGCCTGTCTCTGGCTCCACTCCTGTGCCCATTGCCTCATGTTTTACCGTTGAGCCTGTTGTTTTTTCATCCATCATGGCCTGCAGCTCAGTCCGTTGTCAGGGGGCCTTTAGGCTTTGTTACGCCTAACTGCTTGGTAGATAAGCAGGCGAACATGGGTACACTGGGGTTTGTAGACCTTGTCTTTGCCCCGGCAGTCAACACTTGCTACAGGCCAGTCTTGCTACAGAATGGTGAAATCCTGTAAAACTAAAATAAGGGATTGAATTTGGCCCAGGCTTCTCGCTTTCGGGAGATTATTGCAGCCATACGCCCTTTAATCGCAACTTGAAAGCTGAAAAAGTGTTCTGCTCAAATAAGCTTGACCATCTAATTCCCCTTCACGTAGCAAGATCGGTCAGAAACCAAGAGTAAAAGACTCTTTCCTGAATTTCAAAAGCCTTGGTAAAAAATGCTACACTGCCAGCTGTTATAGAAGACTATTCCTTTCGGTAGATAGGCCCAAAGGCGATCAGAGTCTACCGTTACAGAAGACTGTTTCTTTCGGTAGATAAGCTCAAAGGCATTCAGAGTCTACATTTGAGTGAATTCCTACCATTAAGATTCGTCACGGGCATTTACCGGTTTCTATAAACCCCATAGGTCACTAGTAGATCACAAGCTACCCTAGCCCTAAGTCCATCTCCGGGTCATCAGCCACCCCAGCTCAGGAAATCATGCAGAAAAACTGCAGTTTGTGAGCTGACAAAAAGCTATTTCAGGTAATGCTCCAATGGTTTTTCCAATGGAGATCTGCCTGATCTGCTGCTTGCAGTTAGGTAGTTTAAAGCCTGCGTACTCTGGCTGAATTTTCAAGTAGGCGACCAGATTGGGGTTAGCTTTAGGAAAATCGTCACTTCATTCTCATTGGTTTGTTCCCGTGGTTTCTATGTACTCCGGTGTTAGTGCTCACCCCGATCCTTGCTCAAAAAGCTCGGATCTCTCCCCCACCCAAGGACCTTTTCTATCATTGACTGGTGTGGTACAGCCCTCAGAAGAAGACAGACTGAAGCAGTCAGAGGCTAAATTCCGAGAACTGGCCCGGCAAAATGAGCTGCTCTATCGAATTTCTCAGCAGATTCGGCAATCATTACAGCTTGATCAGATTCTCCAAACCACGGTTTGTCAGGTTCGCTGTCTTCTAGAAACTGACCGGGTACTGATTTATCGATTTGGCGAAAATTGGCAGGGGCAAGTAGTCATTGAGGATGTGATTCCCCCCTGGCGAGAAACTTTGGGGCAAATGGGAGCAGACAGCTGCTTCCCTCGAGGATATGCGGAACTGTATGGCCGTGGTTACGTCCGGGCGATTGATGATATTGAGACGGCGGGTTTAGATACCTGCCATATGGACTATCTCAAGAGCTTACAGGTGCGGGCAAACCTGATCGTGCCGGTCCTCGTGAGAGACCAACTGTGGGGCCTGCTGATTGCCCATCATTGCTCCGCACCTCGCCAGTGGCGGGAAAGTGAGACCGAGCTGCTGCAGGCTTTAGCTGAGCAGGTTGGGGTTGCGATTCGGCAGGCTGAACTCTACAAGCAGGCTACTACCAGTGCCCGACTTGCCCAGCAGCAGGCAACTCAGTTAGAGGCAGCGCTACAGAAGCTGAAAAAGACGCAGGCTCAGCTGGTTCAGACCGAAAAGATGTCAAGTCTGGGACAGCTAGTGGCAGGCATTGCCCACGAAATCAACAATCCAGTCAACTTTATTTACGGTAACGTCGGCTATCTCAGAACTTACATCCAGGAGTTGACTCATTTAGTCAACCTCTACAGAACGCATTACCCTGAGCCTGTCCAGCCTATTGCTGACCAGATTGAAGCGGTAGAGCTGGATTTTATGCTGGGCGACCTGCAGGATATTCTGAAGTCCTATAAAGTTGGCTCTGAGCGGATTCGTCAGATTGTGTTGTCTCTACGTACCTTTTCTCGTCTAGACGAATCTGACATGAAAGCGGTTGATATCCATGAGGGCATTGATAGCACCCTGCTGTTGCTGCAGCATCGCCTTAGGGACAATCGGCAATGGCCGCCCGTTCAGCTTCGTAAAGACTATGGCACTTTGCCCCTGATAGAGTGCTATCCAAGTCAGCTTAATCAGGTGTTCCTGAATATTTTGACCAATGCCTTTGATGTACTAGAGCAGCAGGTCAGCCAGCAAGATGGCTCAGGTAAACAGCAGGTGCCTCCTGAAATTACCATTGCCACTGAGGTTAAAGAGTCCTACGCCTTTGTTCGAATTCGAGACAATGGACCGGGTATTCCCCCTGAGATTCGCTCGCGCCTGTTTGATCCGTTTTTCACGACTAAGCCAGCAGGGGAAGGCACTGGATTGGGGCTTTCGATTAGCCATCAGATTATTGTTGAAACTCATGGGGGGCGGCTTCTCTGCCACTCCGCGCCTGGGGAAGGAACAGAGTTTTGTGTGGTAATTCCCCTACGGCAGGCTCAAATGGTGAGAACTGCTTAAGCGGAGATTAGAGAGAACGCCTTACTAAAGTTCCTTCTAAGGCACAGTCCCTTCTGGCAAGGCCAGGGCGTAGCTTGCGATCGCACCTGGCGTCGTCAGCCACACGCGGTTTTCGGCATTGGCGGCATGGGTGACGATGTGGCGCAGCGCCCAGCGCAGGTGCCGCAGCCTAAAGGGCTGGCCGACGATGTAGGCGTGTAGGGCAATGCCGAAAACCAGCGGCTGCTGCACAGACTGCTCGACCATCTCATCAAAGCTGTCCACAATCATGTCGGCAAACTCCGATGCGCTTGCCCGACGGGTGACGATAGCCGGAATATCGTTGATCTCTTGAGGGTAGGGAATCGACAGGATGCGGCCCTTACGTGTTTTGAACCAGATCGGCTGGTCATCGCAGCACCAGTCCAACAGGTAGGTATAGCCTGCCTCCTGGAGCAAGTCAGGCGTCACCCGGCTTTGGGAAATCCAGGGGCCTAGCCAACCCTGGGGCATTACGCCCTCCTGCTGAGTAATCTGCTGGGTAGTTTTTTGAATCAGGGCTGCCTCTTCGGGTTCACTCAGGTCGCCTTGGGCCTCGGAGTTGGTGTAACCGTGGGCCACGATTTCGGTGTTGCGATCGCGAAATGCTTCTACTACTTCCGGGCAGTAGTCATAGATAGCGGAATTAACCAGCAGTGCTACCGGCAACTCTAGCTCGTTAAACAGCTCCAGCAGCCGCCATACGCCTACTCGGTTGCCGTAGTCGCGCCAGGCATAGTTCAAAACATCGGGCTGAGAACCCCCTGGAGTTAGGGCCGCCCCCAATCCTGCTCCGAAGGCAAAATGCTCCAGGTTCAGCGCCACATAGACTGCCAGGCGCTTGCCTCCTGGCCAACTATAGCTGGGTCGCTGGGTAATGGCTGAATAGGTATACCGCCCATGACTCTCTAACGCCACCTGCCGCTCCTCATCCCCCAGGCTACACATGCCCAGACTACACAGACGAAAGCAGACTACCATACAGCCTGGCCCTAACCCTAAAAGCGGCCCCAATCCCACCAGATCCTGCCAACATCGAAGACTAAGGCAGCAAGCTGATTTGATAAAGTGCAAGGTGGACTGCTACTAGAAGAAGCCCCAACTATGCACTCCCCTGTTCTGCTTTTTGAACCAGGAACCCTCTTGGCTAAGGTGCAGCACAGAGCTGAGCAGGCTTTAGCCTGCTCAGCTCTGCAGCCGATCGAAACCGAGTTTGAGTTTCTTCATCAGGGCAATCTTCGCTTCTTGGTCAGAAAGCTGGCCAACCTTGCTCGTAAAGAGCAGGCAAAAGTTGCTCAAGAGACCAAGTCGCAGGCTAAGGGAAAAGAGATCAACCCCTTTCTGCCCTACGACAGCGAACTCTTCGTATCCAATCTCACCTCAACCCACCTTTGCCTGCTCAACAAGTACAACGTGGTAGACAACCATATTCTGATTGTGACTCGGGCCTTCGACGAGCAGGATAGTTGGCTCACAGCCCAAGATTTTGAGGCCCTACAGGCTTGCATGGCCGAGATCGACGGGTTGGCCTTTTACAATGGCGGTAGCCTAGCCGGAGCCAGCCAGCGGCACAAGCATCTTCAGCTGGTGCCGCTGCCAATGACCCCTGACGGCAGTTCGCTGCCCCTAGATGCCCTAATGCAGGCTGTGGACCTCGAAAACACTGTAGAGGCCCTGAGTGACCTGCCCTTTGTCCATGCAGCCATGCGTTTGTCGGTTGATTGGCTGGCTGCGCCTACTGCTGGCAAGTACCTGCTAACCTGCTACCGGCAGCTCATGGCGGCCATTGGGCTAGACCTAGAGGCACCGCTGCCCGATCGGCCCTACAACCTGCTCATCACCCGCTTCTGGATGCTGGCCGTGCCTCGCTGTCAGGAAAGCTACCAGTCTATCCCGGTTAATTCCCTGGGGTTTGCTGGGTCACTGCTGGTCAAGAACGAGGAACAGATGGCGTTGCTTAAAGAAATCGGGCCGCTGACGCTGCTAACCAACGTGGCCTGCCCCAGTTGACCCCTATTTTAGGGCCGTGCCGTAGGCAATTACCTCTACTGAGACCAGGCCATTGCTGCTGCCTTGACTCCCTAAATCGGCGCTCTCTAGCCGAACATTGATGACGCGAGTTGCGCCCCAGGCCAGCGCCTCCTCCTTCATCCGCAGGATAGCCTCGCGCCGCCCCCGCTCTAGCAGGCTCTCGTAGACTGTTAGGCGGCCCCCAAAGAGGCTCAAGATACCTGCTGCAAAGGTCTTGAAGTAGTCGGAGGCAATAACTACGCTGCCAACAACCATTTGGGCCCCAGCAGCATCAGGAAGAGGCTGTAGCCGCCCTGTATTGGTTAGGGCAAGCTGGTGGGTCTGGCTTTCTCGCAGCCGCAGAGAGGCAAAGTGTTTTTTTTCTTGGCTCTTCCCCACGAAGTAGCCAACGCCGATCAAAACGGCGAAGATAATTAGGCTATCCATCCCTACTGCACCTTGACTGCTGTGCCGTAGGCAAAAAGTTCGGCTGCGCCTGCGGTGAGCGAGGAAGTGCTGTAGCGCACGTTAATTACCGCATTAGCTCCCATCTGAACCGCCTGCTGAACCATGCGGTCAGTGGCTTCCTGGCGGGCTTCTTGAAGCAGCTCAGTGTAGCCTTTGAGCTCGCCTCCAACCAGATTCTTTAAACCAGCTGCAATGTCTCGACCCAGATGCTTAGCTCGAACTGTGCTGCCTTGAACTAACCCTAGGTGATCGGTGATGGTGTGCCCAGGAACCCCTTCCAGGGTGGTCAGCATAACTTTTGTGGGTCGAATAAAATCTCGAGCGGTCACTGTAGTTGTTCTCCAAATAGGATGACCGCATCCTAGCCTCTTCCAAAAGGCAGATTCCAACTTGTAATCTTTTGACTTGTATTCCTGGATACTTGTCTGCTCTGTAGCTGAGAAAGCAGAGTCATCCGGTTGAGATTGCCCGGTCAGGATAGCTTGAAAGACTTTGAAGCTGATAACTCAGAAATGAGCTACCGAAATGAAGTTGAAGTGAGTTATCTGAACTAGCCGTTAAATGTAGGCAGAAATGTCTTCGCCGCACTCGTCTGCTAGATAGCAAAGGGCCTTAAACCGGAGTTCAACTAGCTCATCGTACAGCGGGTTCAGCTTGCACAGGGGGGGAATGTGGGCGACCTGGCGACCAAATACAACAATGTCGCGCTCAAACGGACACTGGGCAGGAATTAAACGGGCGATCCGGTGGGCGATGCGAGGGCTGCCGACTTGAACGTGGCTAATCCACTGACGGAAGGGATTGAGCATGTCAAAGCTGGAGGAGGGCTGCGATGACTTAAACGGACAAAAAGCTTGGGAAGTAGAACTGTTCATTACACACAAAATTAACTGCTTAGCAAGTAAACTTCGTAGCCTAGATAGCTTTCCCTTTTCCAAACTAAAGTTCACTCATCAAAAACGGGTGAAGGCTTAGCAAAAAGTGGTGCTGGTTCGCTAAAGCTCTTGTGAAGCGGACTCTGTAGAAGGCCGAAAGGTATCCTATCGGTGGGTCAGGCCCTGAGAAGTTCACCCATAACTATTCTGAGGAGAAAAAAGATTTTTTGCACGACTCTTAGACACTTTCTGCATCGTCCCCTCGGCAGATGATTGGCTTGAGCTAATCGTAAATTGATCCCGAATTGAGCTTCCTCAATCACTGACTGATAAGAGGGCTAAACGATGAGTAATTATACGGAAATTACTCGAGAACCTACGGGTAATTTTTATGAAAAGATTATTAGCAATTGCCTTTAGTCAAAAGAAAAAAGCAGCGACAGAGTTTTCTCTACCGCTGCTTTGTAAAAGGGCTGTTGCCCCCTCTGGCTGGGGGCTAGGGAGGGCTGGGAGCCACTATCGCATGGTGACAAATTCCTCGGCAGAGCTGGGATGAATGGCAACGGTTGCATCGAATTGAGCCTTGGTAGCGCCCATTTTGACTGCGATCGCAATGCCCTGAATAATCTCTGCCGCGTGATCCCCGACCATGTGTGCTCCTAGCACCCGATCGGTGGGTTGGTGCACGACCAGCTTCATCAGGGTCTTGGCCTCCATATTGGGCAGCGTGTAGAACATGGGCCGGAAGCGAGAGCGGTACACCTTGATGGACTCCTCGCCATACTCGGCTTTGGCCTCTTCCTCAGTCATTCCCACTGTGCCAATTTCGGGAATGGTGAAAACTGCGGTGGGTACGTTGTCATAGGCCATCACTGCAGGCTTGTTGCCAAAGTAGGTATCGGCAAAGATGCGGCCTTCCTTAATGGCGACCGGAGTCAGGTTGATACGGTTGGTGCAGTCTCCTACCGCAAAGATGTTGGAGATGTTGGTAGCGCTGTGGTCATCGACTGCGATCGCACCTGCCGTCAACTCCACCCCTGTGTTTTCCAGGCCCAGCTTGTCGGTGTTGGGTCGACGGCCTACAGCCGCTAGGCTAACCGCATCAGCAAAGATGTGCTCCTTGCCGTGCTCGGTGCATACCATCACGTCTACACCGCTATCAACCTTCTTGATGGACATCACCTTGCTGTTGGTCATTAGGTGAATGCCTGCCTGCTCCATTGACGTTTGAACTTCGCCTCGAATTTCGTCGTCAAAGCCTCGCAGGATCTTGTCGGAACGGATGATCTGCGTGACCTCAGAGCCCAAGCGGTGCAAAACCCCGGCAAACTCACAGCCGATGTAGCCGCCGCCTAGAATAACCATTCGTCTGGGCTTGTCCTTGAGCAAAAAGATATCGTCTGAGGTCAGCGTATGCTCAATTCCTGGAATCTCGGGCCGCACTGGCCTACCGCCCACAGCAATGAGAATTTTGTCGGCAGTAACTTTCTCGTCTCCTACCAACAGAGTGTGCTCGTCTACAAAGCTGGCGTAGGACCGAAAAAGCTGCACTTTGCTGTTATCCAGCATGCGCTGATAGATCCCATTCAGCCGAGTCACTTCGGCCTCGACAGCATCGATTAAGTGGGGCCAGTCAAAGGTGCTCTCTATCGGGCTCCAGCCGTAGCCAGGTGCTGCTTCAAACATCTCTGTGAAGTTGGCGGCATAGACCATCAACTTTTTGGGAACACATCCCCGATTAACGCAGGTACCGCCCAGGCGGCCCGCTTCAGCCAACCCGACCTTAGCACCGTACTCGGCAGCACGGCGGGCTGCGGCGATACCCCCTGAACCGGCACCGATGACAAATAGGTCAAAGTCGTAACTCATAGCCTTATCCAATAGCCTCATTTAAAGTCTAGCGAGGAGGCTAGCTGCTAACCTCCTCACTGAAGATTTCGAGTCCTGAGAGTTCTTCTCCTCGAGATCGGGCTAGCCTCCACGGTGAACGTGCCCATCGGCTCCTGCAGCTCAGCTTTAGGCCGAGGTGTTTGCCTGTCCCTTATGTTTACTAGCCTAGACGTCTCTAGACACCGACTGCTGCGGGCTTCCTAGCTTCCTTCAGGTAAGTCAGCATAGTGTCGGCATCGGACACTTCGAAGGGGTCTGTGGGGCAGTTGTCGTCAAAGTCAGCTTCAACGAACATTTTTTCGATTTTGCAGTCGTCCACAACCATGGAATACCGCCAGGAGCGCATGCCAAAGCCTAGGTTGGCCTTGTCTACCAGCATCCCCATTTTGCGGGTAAAGTCAGCATTGCCGTCGGGCAGCAAAAAGACATTCTTCGCCCCTTGCTGCTTGCCCCACTGGAACATGACGAAAGCGTCATTGACCGAAAGACAAATTACGGCATCAACGCCCTGCGCTTTAATTTCTTCATAAAGCTCTTCGTAGCGGGGCAGATGGCTGGAAGAACAGGTAGGAGTAAAAGCGCCGGGTAGGGAGAAGACCACAACCCGCTTGCCGCCAAAGATGTCTTGGGTAGAGAGATCTTGCCAGCGATAGGGATTGGGGCCGCCAACGGACTCGTCTCGAACCCGGGTCTTGAAAACAACGTTGGGTACGTGGGTGATATGCATTTCAAAATCCTCCTAATAGAGTTGGCAAGAAAACTCAAAAACGTCTAACTGACTCTGTCAGCCATATAACTCAGAATAATTCTAACTTAACAATTGTTCAATAAGCATAATTGCTTACTCTTTCTGTTGGTGCCGAGATCGGAACCATTCTTAAGTAATAAAGGTTAGGCTGATAAAGCTAAACTGGATGGACAAGGTTCAGAGAAATCATGTCTATGGTGGGTCTAACCTCAGAGATTATTGTCCAGGCGCTTAAACTCAAGGGGCTGCGGGTTACGCCCCAGCGCTACGCGGTTTATGCCAACCTGCTCAGCCGCT
Organism: Pseudanabaena sp. FACHB-2040; assembly: GCF_014696715.1. Taxonomy (NCBI): domain Bacteria; kingdom Bacillati; phylum Cyanobacteriota; class Cyanophyceae; order Pseudanabaenales; family Pseudanabaenaceae; genus Pseudanabaena; species Pseudanabaena sp. FACHB-2040. The sequence goes on along the minus strand of NZ_JACJQO010000002.1, from coordinate 179,168 downwards.
GCGACCACCCCACAGTGGAGCAGCTGGTCGTTGATTTAAACAAAAACTTTCCGGTGTCTTCTCAAGCTACGGTTTACAGCTCCCTCAAGGCGCTGCAGGAGGCTGGATTGATTCGTGAAGTGCTGCTGGAAGAGGGGGTCTCTCGCTACGATGCCAACGTGCAGCCCCATCATCACTTTCGCTGTCGGCAGTGCGGGCACATCGAAGATATTGACTGGGCGGCGTTTCCTCCTCTGGCGCTGAACTGCCTGCGCCCGGGACTGCAGCCCGAACGCTATGAGGTGACTGTTCACGGTCTTTGTGATCCGTGCCAACTGTAGGGGCAACCGTGTCAGCGCCTGAGCTTCTATTGGCGGGATAGAGCGGCTCTAGGGTTAAGCTCGGACTTTAGGGCGCTCCCCAGGTGGCACTATACCTGCACCAAGCGGTTTCGTCCTAAGGCTTTTGCCTGATAGAGCCCCTGATCGGCAGCGGCGATCAAGGTTTCTGGAGAGGTTTGGCTATCTGGAATTAGGGTGGCTAAGCCCAAGCTTAGGGTGACGAAACTCCCGCTGGGGGAACTGGGGTGAGACAGCTGCAGCGCCTGAATGCGGGCCTGAATTTTTTTGGCAATTGCGATCGCACCTACTGCATCAGTATTGGGCAGAACGACGGCAAATTCCTCGCCGCCATAGCGAGCCACCAAATCAGTAGTGCGTTGGACTGTTTGAGAGATGGCTTGGGCAATGTGCCGCAACACATCATCACCCGCTAAGTGCCCGTGGGTGTCGTTGTAGAGTTTGAAGCAGTCTACATCGCACAGGATGAGGGATAGCGCTGTTTGCTCACGGGCGAGCCGCTGCCATTCCAGTTTAAGGGTATTGTCAAAGCAGCGACGATTGGCTACCTGAGTTAATCCATCGGAAGAGGCTAGCCGCTGCAGCTCCTGGTTTGCCTGCTGCAGCTGGTGGTATAGCTCTGACTGCTGAATTGCGATCGCAGCTTGGCCGGCAAGCTGGTTGAGCAGGTTGATCTCTGCCTGCACCCACGGCCGCTCCCCGCGACACTGGTGAGCAATCAGCAGCCCCCATAGGCAATCTTGCTGCAGAATGGGCACGACTAGATTGGCCCGAATTTTCAAACTGGTCAGCAACTCCCTGTGGCAGGGTGATAGCCCTGCGGTTTCGATGTCGCTAATGGCTCTTGAATTACCCTGCTGGTAGTGAGCGGCATGGGTCGATTTGAAGCAGGTGTCCATGACATGGGCTCCGAGAATGGACGGGCAGCCCTCCCTCAACGATTCGACCGCAACCAGCCCGCTCCAGTCTGGCTCAAACCGATAGATGATGACCCGATCGACCTCAAAGAGCTGCCGGACTTCATCGGCTGTGGTCTGCAGAATCTCATCTAACTCCAGCGACTGACGAATCCGATGGGTGACTGCAGCAACGACCCGCTCAGCCTCACTCTGGTGCTGAACGCCAGGCCAGCTGTGCTGGCTCCAGACAGGTTCAGGGGGCAGTGCGATCGCATCAAAGCAGGGGGTCGTAGAGACTGGGATAGCACTGGGTTTGGCGATCAGATAGCCTTGAGCAAACGACGCGCCGTGCTCCTGCAGCCAGTTCAATTCTTCAACACACTCAATGCCTTCAGCTACGGTTTGAATATTGAGCTTTTGGGCAATTTCTAAGATTTTTCCGGTAATTGAAGCCTTGTATGGGTTCTCATGGACATCTCGAATCAGCTCCATATCTAGCTTAATAAAATCAGGCCGCAGCTGATGCAGCAGGTTCAAGCCGGAGTAGCCAGAACCGAGATCGTCAAGCGCTACCCGAAAGCCAGAGTCACGGTAATACTTCAGCACTGCCTTGAGGTGGGCTAGATCCTGAGGATTATCTGACTCTACAACTTCAAAAACAACCTGATCGTGTGAAATACCGGCCTGATCAACCGCCTCCACCGTGCTGCGTAGACAGGCCACGGGGTCATACAGTGCTGTTGGCGTAAAATTAATGAAAATTTGTCCGCTGACGGGATACTGGCTGAACTGACTGATGGCACTGAGTCGGGCGATGCGATCTAGCTGTGGCAGCAAACCTGCCTCTGCAGCTAACTCAAAAATTGGCCCTGGCGGCAGTAGATTACCTTGAGCATCTAACCCGCGCAAGAGAGCTTCGTAGCCAAAGATTTCGGAGGTGTTTTGAATTGAAACAATCGGCTGGAAGTGGCTAGTGAAGCGCTCTGCTGACAGCATATCAATCAGCCCGTCCGCTTGATTGAATGTAATGAAGCGCTGAAGCGGAGCAATATCGCTGAAATCTTGAATCTGAGGTTGAATTGCGCCTCGGATAAATAGAACCTGAGTTTCTTTGAGTTCTCTCGGCGTGAGGTGTTGGGCTAGTTTATGGGAGATTTCTTGGGCTTGCCCAGGTCTACAGCTAACGCTGAGGCCCGGTCGCTCACTCATCAGTTCATAGGGAAGCGCAAACTGCTGCAGATGAGCAGTAACTTTTTTCAGGGTATGTTGAACAGGAAACCAGAAGAAGAGCTTGCCTGCCTCTCCGGACTGACAGCGAGTTACCTTGCGGCATGCACAAGCCTTAGAGACAGGAGAAGGTTTATCCATTGTAGTTACTGGGTTTAGCCGGTTGTTTTAGTGTTCCCACTTACTTGTGGGAAGGAGATTAGCTGCCACGCTAAACCATAAAGATTTTATGAGATCGGCAAGTAAACCAGCGACTTTCTAAATAGGGAACCTTAGGTCTTAGATCCAGGTTTCTTGCAGTATTGTTGCGGCTACTGTTTCAACTTGAAGCGTAAGCCTCGACGGTTAGCCCAGAGCAATGTCTAAAAACATCATCACTACAAAGCCCACCATAACGCCCAGGGTGCCGCGCTGGCCAAAGCTTTTCTGGTCAATGTCGGGAATAATATCGTCCACAATTACGAAGAGCATGGCTCCGGCAGCAAAGGCCATTGCCCACGGCAAAACGGGTTGGGCGACGCTGACAATACTGGCTCCCACCAGTCCGCCCACAGGTTCTACAAGGCCGGTTAGTGTTGCAACACCAAAGGCATAACGGGCGGAGTATTTGAGCTCGCGCAGTGCGATCGCAACCACCAGCCCCTCCGGCATGTTCTGTAGCCCAATGCCCAAAGCCAGTGCGATCGCGCTGGCCTGGTCGCCCCCACCAAAGCCCACACCTACCGCCAACCCCTCTGGGAAGTTGTGCAGGGTAATGGCAATGACAAATAGCCAGATGCGCTTGAAGTTTTGGGCCACTGGACCTTCCTGGCCCTTGAAAATGTGCTCGTGGGGAAAGGTGTTGTGGGCCAGCCAGAGAAAGCCCCCACCCAAAAGTACGCCGACCAGCATGATGCCCGCTGCTCCTGCCGGAGACGCGCCCAACTCAATGGCAGCTTCAGTTCCCGGCACAATCAAAGAAAACGAGCTGGCTGCCAGCATGATGCCGCCGCCCAACCCCAACAATATTCCCTGGGTGCGCTCTGACGGTTGGTAGGGCAGTAAAACAGGGAGCGCCCCGACTCCTGTTCCCAAGCCTGCTAGCAAGCTTGCCCAAAAGCCCAGCATGATTGTATCCATACGGTTATTGCCTTTTTGTGCCGCAGTCTAGCCTTAATTCTCTCTCAAAAAAAATACAGCTTTACCGAGAAAGTCACCTAAAGTGTCCCGGTACTGGCAGCAATCAGGCTGCTATAGTTGATCGAATATTTCTTGTATACAGGCTCCCATTGAATGCTGAGGCATTTTAGGGCGAGCCTCCGTCTAGTGCTGTTTACCTTCGCTCTATCAGTATCCTATGAATCCCGTCCTGACGCAGTTTGGTGATCAGATGTCGCACCTGACCGGGGTGCGCGCCATTATGAAGGACATTATTGAAACGCTACGGGCGGGAGCCGGTCAAGAATTTATTAACCTGAGTGCGGGCAACCCGGTTATTTTGCCCGAGGTGGAACAGCTCTGGCGCGGCTGCACTGAAGATTTGCTGGCCAGCCCGGAGTACGGTGAGGTGGTGTGCCGCTACGGCTCTAGCCAGGGCTATGAACCGCTCATCGCAGCAGTCGTGCAAGATTTTAACCAGCGTTATGGACTGAGCCTGAGCGATCGCAACGTTCTCATCACCCCTGGTAGCCAGTCTCTCTATTTCTTTGCGGCCAATGCCTTTGGCGGCTATACCCAAGCTGGTCAGCTCAAAGATATTGTGCTGCCTCTTAGCCCCGACTATACCGGCTACGGCGGCGTCTCGCTGGTTCCTGAGGCGCTGAAGGCGTATAAGCCTTCTCTAGATATTGACGAAGCTGGGCACCGCTTTAAGTATCGGCCCGATTTTGACCAGTTCGAGGTCAACGAAAACACGGGCTTTGTGCTGTTCTCCCGGCCTTGTAACCCAACCGGCAACGTGATGACTGATGAGGAGATTAGCCGAATTGCCGATCTCGCGGCTGCTCAGAATGTGCCGCTTTTTGTTGATTCGGCCTATGCTGCGCCCTTCCCAGCTCTCAACTTTACTGAAATGACGCCCCTATTTGGCAAAACCGTGGTGCACTGCATGAGCCTGTCTAAGGCTGGGCTGCCCGGTGAGCGAGTGGGCATTGCCATTGGCGATGAATCAATTATTCGGGTGCTGGAGTGCTTTCAGACGAATCTGTGTATCCACTCTTCGCGCTATGGTCAGGCGATTGCGGCCCGTGCGATCGCATCGGGGGCACTAGCCCAGATCTCTGAGCAGGTGATTCGGCCCTACTACCAGCAAAAATTTGACGTGCTAGAAACGACGCTGGCAGAAGCCATGCCCCAGTCAGTGCCCTGGTATTTGCACCGGGGCGAAGGCTCGATCTTTGCCTGGCTCTGGTTTGACGAACTGCCCATGACTGATTGGGAACTGTACCAGCAGCTGAAACAATACGGCGTAATTGTGGTGCCGGGCAGCCCCTTCTTCCCCGGTTTGCGGGAGGACTGGGCCCATGCCAAGCAGTGTATTCGCATCAGCCTGACCGCTAGCAACGAGGAAATTGTCACCGCTCTGCGGCATTTGGCCCGGCTCACCGATGAGATTTACCAGGGCCAGCCCAGCCAGCGCCAGCCGGCCAACGTGGCTTAGGGAAATGCCAATGACTACTGAATCTTCATGGTTAGAAGTAGGCCGCATCGTTGGGGCCCAGGGAATGCGGGGCGAAGTGCGAATTTACCCCAGCAGTGATTTCCCAGAACGGTTTCTCAAGCCAGGGCGACGCTGGATTCGGCGGGCCAATTCGGAGGCGCTTGAGGAAGTAGAGCTAGTGCGGGGACGAGACCTGCCGGGTAAAGGGCTGTTTGTGGTGCAGTTTAAGGAGATTTGCGATCGCACGCAGGCCGAAAACCTGCACAACGCTACTCTGCTGGTGCCCGATACCGAGCGGCCAGAACTGGAGCCTGGGGAATTTATGGTGTCTGACCTGATTGGCCTAAAGGTAATTCTGCATCAGAGCCAGGCCGAGATCGGTACTGTCGTAGAAATGTATGCAGCGGGCAATGACCTGCTAGCGGTAGAGCTATACCCTACCGCAGAGCTCCCAACGGAGGCTCCAGCAGACGACTCCACAGAACTTGCAGCAGACGATTCGCCTAAAAAGCCCACTCGCTCCCCTAAAGGTTCTAAAAAGCCTTTGCCGGTGCTAGTGCCGTTTGTGCATGAAATCGTCCCCGTCGTGAATTTGGAGCAGGGCTATGTGGAGATCGATCCGCCAGCTGGCCTGCTAGAGGGTTACTGAATCGAAGAATAGCCTCCCTACTCAGGCTCGGTTGACCGTTCGCAGTAGCCAGAGAGTCGCTACTAGGGAGACGAAGTGAGCCAGCAGGGTATTGATATTTGCTTGAATAATAAAAATATCAAAGGCTTCGACGTACTGATTGATATTGCCAGGAGTAAAAATAGCTGCGCCGCCCTGGGGCTGCGCTAGGGCTTTACCCAGGAGCGCGCCTACGAGGGCTTGTCCGCCCACTAAGGTCAGCAGCATCCCTGTCAGGCTGATCAGCAGGCCCAGTCGCAGCGCCTGAATCGCTTCTTTTGGGGTAGGCCTGCGCCCCGAATCTTGACTGCGGAGCCGCCGCCCTAGGCGCGTGTAGCGAAATGCCCAAAAAGCACCGGCATAGACCGCTATCAGCCCTAGACCGGCAAACAGCAGCCCTGCACCAGTGCCAGGGTTGGCCCCATTAGCAGACCGAGAAGTGAGGCTGAAGGTAGAAAACAGCAAAACGCTGCTAGAGACTACACTCAGGACCACTTGGCTCCAAAAGCTAATCCAGCCGACCAGCCGGAAGGAGCCGGAAATGCGTCGGACTGCGGGGGGAAGGGAGTACTCAAGTTCACTGCTCATACCTAAAAATTGTAGTTCAAGGTTGCCCTAGAGACTGCTGTGCGGTTTGGGGAGTTTAACGGCACAATGGGAAAAACCCCTCTAACGGGCCACTCCCCAGCAGGTAAAGGATTTATGACTTCTTCCTTTGAGCAGGCTAAAGATAGGCTGGTTGAGCTGATTCAACGCAATTGCGATCGCGCTGACTATCTAGCCATTCGGCTGGAGAAATCAGAAGCTACCGACATCCTGCTGCGGGGTGGCAAAATCGAAACCCTAAGCGAAGGCATTTCCTTGGGCGGGCACGTTCGCGCCTGCTACAAAGGCGGCTGGGGCTTTGCCAGCTTCAACACTTTAGAGAGCCTAGCTAGCCGGGTAGAAGAAGCAATTCTTGCTGCTCATTTAGTCGGCGACGATGAAACCCTGCTGGCTTCCATTGAAGCCGTTCAAGCTAGCCTGGTGTTGCCGCTGACCGGCACCGACCCCCGCCAAATCTCCATTTCTCGCAAAAAAGACCTCTGTAGCCACTACGCTGACATTCTCCAGAGCGTAGACGACCGCATCACGACGACCTCAGTGCGCTATGGCGACGTCACCCAGCAGGTGCTGCTGGCCACCTCGGACGGCACGCTCATTGAGCAATCCTGGTCTGATATGGAAATGCGCTATGCTGCCACCGCCCGCAATGGCGAAACAGTGCAAACCGGGAGAGAAACCACCGGCTCTCGCCGTGCCTACGAAGATTTAGAAAACCTCGATGACCAAGTGCGCGAAGCTGCCCAACGAGCTGTCGAGGCATTAGCTCTGCCTGCCGTTAGGGGTAACAATTACCAGGTCGTAATCGACCCCATCTTGACTGGGCTATTTGTTCACGAAGCCTTTGGTCACCTCTCAGAGGCCGATATGACCTACGAAAATCCTGATCTAATGGAGGTCATGACCCTGGGTCGGCGGTTTGGGCCAGACTTTCTACAGATCTTTGATGGTGCTGCCCCTGAGGGCCACCGGGGCAGCTACTTCTACGACGATGAGGGCACTCCGGCCAGCACTACTCAGCTAATCAAAGACGGCGTGCTGGTGGGGCGGCTGCACTCACGCGAAACGGCTGGCAAGCTCGAAGAAGCACCCACCGGTAATGCCCGCTGCCTGAATTACCACTATTCTCCCCTGGTGCGCATGACCAACACCTGGATCGAGCGGGGCACCACGCCGGTCAAAGATCTCTTCTCTGACATTAAAGAAGGCGTCTACGCCCGTAACTGGCTGGGTGGCATGACCAACGGCGAAATGTTTACCTTCACCGCGGGAGAAGCCTGGATGATCCGCAATGGCGAATTGGCCGAACCCGTTCGCGACGTGACTCTCTCAGGCAACGTATTTCGCACCTTGGGAGACATCGAAGCGATCGGCGATGACTTTTATTGGGATGAGTCGGGCGGCTGCGGCAAAGGCGGGCAAAACGGCCTGCCGGTCGGCTGTGGTGGTCCTAGCCTCCGCATTCGCAATGTGGTTGTGGGTGGCGAAGCCTTGGAATGATTTAGCTTCTAAGCTGCGACGCCTTGAGATACACCTGTAGTTTTGCCGCCAAGGCAGCCAGCGTAGGTTCCTCAAACATTCTGAAGTGGTTGCAGGGAAACGTTTCAATTTCCGGGCTGCCTCCGACTAGCTCGCTCCAGCCTAAATGTGGATCGCTGGGAGTCGGTTTTAGGTGATATTCGCTGGGGAGTTGGGTTGCTTTAAACAGAACGGCTTGCCCTGCGTAGGGTTGAGGCCTATAGTTTTGGGCAACTCGCTCAAAGTACTGCTCGTTGGCTCTCTGAGCCAGGAGTTCAGGAGAGGGATTGGCTTCGTCTAGTTTCCACGCTCTATTCCACAGATAGGCAACTCGCTCCTTGAGGCTGAGTGGTTTTAGATTTTTCAGATGTACAGCTACCTTGGTGTGCAGTGGTATGGGGCCAAACCACGGTTGAGGGGTATTAAAAGCATCGATTAGAACCAGTAGGGCAATTGGCTGTCCCTGGGCTGATAGCTGTTGGGCAATTTCATAGGCCAACAAGCCGCCAAACGAGTAGCCACAGAGGAAGTAAGGTCCGTTCGGCTGAAGAGATCGAATGTCTTGAATATAGTCAGCGGCCATCTCTTCAAGCGGCTGATAGGATGGAGCCTGCCCTCGCATCGTGGGGGTAGGCTGCAGGCCATAAACGGGCTGATCGGCTTCTAAATACTTTGTCAACCCATAGTATTCAAAGATTTGACCCGTGCGAGTGTGCATACAAAAGAGCGGCGGCTTGGCCTGGCCTGGTCGAATGGCAACTAGCGATCGCACCTGAACCGTCTGTTCTCCCTGCTGCAGAAAGTTTGCCAGTTGCCCTACTGTCGGATAGTCAAACAGCAAGGAAACCGGCAGTTCCCGACCCAAAACTCGCTCAATTTTAGTGAATAAAGCTGTGGCTAAAAGCGAGTTACCGCCTAAATCAAAGAAGTTGTCTTGCACTCCGATGGGCTGAACCTGGAGCACCTCTTCCCAAATAGCTATTAGCTGGTGCTCGGTCTGGTTTTGTGGAGCAACCCAAGAGCTGTCTACGGCAGGACGCTCTACCCCAGGCGTGGGCAGGGCGCGGCGGTCAACCTTGCCATTGGGATTTAGCGGCAAGGCTTTTAGCTGAACAAAGGCGGCAGGCACCATGTAGTCGGGCAGCCTTGCCTGCAGCCAAGCGCGAAGATCCCCCACGCTGGAATTGGACTGTTCGGAGACAAAGTAAGCCACTAGACGCTTATCACCCGGCGTATTCTCCCAAGCCGCTACTACGCTTTGCTGCACATCAGGGTGTTGGGTGAGCGTGGCCTCAATCTCCTCTAGCTCAATCCGAAAGCCTCGGACTTTGACCTGGTGATCGATTCGGCCTAAAAACTCGATGTTGCCGTCAGGCAAATAGGAAACTAAATCCCCAGTTTTGTAAAGCCGCTCGCTTGGCTCTGCCCTAAAAGGATTGGTAATAAACTTCTCAGCCGTTAGATCAGGGCGATTGAGGTAACCTCGAGCCAGCCCTGCTCCCCCGATATGCAGTTCACCGGCCTCTCCTGCTGGCAAGGGTTGCAGCTGATCGTCTAGAACGTAGACTTGGGCATTGAGAATAGGCTGACCAATGGGAGCGATTGGGTAGGGGCGGTTGCGATCGCAGGTCCAGTAGGTGGCATCAATAGCTGCTTCCGTAGGCCCATACACGTTGTGCAGCAACGTGTCAGCGCTAAAGCGCTCAAAAAAACGCTCCTGCAAGTCTAAGGTTAGAGCCTCTCCACCGCAAAACACATGCTTTAGAGAACGGCATTGATCCAGTCCCTTTGCCTCTAGAAAAACTCGCAGAAGAGAGGGCACCAGAGCAATCACCGAAACCTGTTGCTGAGCAATCAGTTGAACCAGGTATGCGACATCCTGCTGGCCACCTGGACGCGGCAGCACCAGTTGGGCCCCAAAAGACAGCGGCCAAAAGATCTGCCAGACCGAAGGATCAAAGCTCAGCGAAATATTCTGTAAAACCCGATCTGCTGCCGATAGGGGGAACGTCGTCTGTCGCCAATGCAGCTGATTGTAAATGCTGCCATGCGTAATCATGACGCCCTTAGGTTGGCCCGTTGATCCAGAGGTATAAATTGTATACATCAAGGTGCTGCTATCAGCCACACAAATTGGATTTTCTGAGGGGCTTTTAGCAACACGGTTCCAGTCAGTATCTAAGCAAATTACCTTGGCCTGATGGGGTGGTAGGGAGCCTGACAGAGATGCCCGAGTTAAGATAACTGGAGCCTGCGTATCTTGCAGAATAAATGCTAGTCGTTCAGAGGGATAAGCCGGATCTAACGGGACATAGCTGCCTCCGGCTTTAAGAATGCCTAATAGGCCCACGAGCATGTCTAAAGAACGCTCCTCATAGAGGCCAACCAGCGTCTCTAATCCTACACCTATAGCTCGCAGATAGTGAGCCAATTGATTTGCTCGCTGATTGAGCTGCTGATAGGTTAACTGCAGATCGTTAAACGTAACAGCAACAGCATCTGGAGTTTGTTTGGCTTGGGCTTCAAACAGTTGGTGAACGCATAGGCTTTCAGGGAAAAAGGCACGCGAATCACTCCAGCTCACCGAAGGAGACATTGACGCAACTGCTGTCAAGAATTCTGCCTGTCGGCTTGCTAGTTCGGTCTCTAACCCTTCACCTTGGCTCATCTATTTATCCAATGGGATCACTCGCTCACCAGTGTAGTAAGCAGGGGTGGAACTATCTAACCTCTCACGAACCCGGTAGGTAGTATCTTCACTTCTGTCAACGATTAAACAAAGTTTCCGCAAATACCGACGTTATAGGGTGACGACCAGACTGAGAGTAGCTAAATATACATAGGAAGCCTGGGTGATTTCCCTGAGATTTTCGCGTCTGCATCGATAAGGCAGAAGATTTCTCAAAACGTATGGGGCTCTGTTTCTGCTCAGAAGAGCTAGCAGAAGGGCTTTGCAATGATTCAGAAAGTCTTGTCTAAAGGGTTTAGAGGACATCCAAGCTGATGCAGATATATTCAACTCAAACTTGTACACCCCAAATTTATACTCTTTCTGATCTCCGTAATCTTCAGGGCAATGACTTGCCCTCTTTGAAGAAAACTGCTGCTTGGACCAAACAATTCCTAGCCAGACCTCATCCTCAACTAGGAAGATCAGGCCCAGTTTGCCCTTTTTTACCCCGTGCTTTGAAGCTAGATGCTATTCGATTAGCCGTGGTTCGGACTAAAGACTTGAACGCGTCACAGATCGAAGCCATCGTTCAACAGTACCGAAATGTTTTTCTGGAGCTGCAGCCTAATCGAGGAGAGATGGCAGTATATAAAGCAATTATGCTGATCTTTCCCGATTTAGAAAAAGAGGAAGAGGCTAGCCTGATTGATGAAATTCAGCAGAGGTTGAAGCCCTTCTTTGTAGAGGAAGGCTTGATGATTGGAGAATTCCATGAGTGGAATCAAACTCCTGGCCTACACAACGCTCAGTTTCGCCCTTTGCAAAGCCCCCTTCCTATGCTCGCAATTCGCTTTATGGTAGAGTCTGATTTACCTTTTCTAGACCGGCTAACCGATGATCCTCAGGTTCGAGCCTGCTACCTGAAGGCTTATTTAAACCGCTTAGGTGCAGGACTTGAGGAACAAAAACTGCGGCATGCTCAAACGGCTTTGATGTTAGCTCAAAGTCGAATCGAACCACTTTCTACTCAGCTCAGACAGCCAGCAAGTAAGTGCCCTTTTGCTCGATTAGCGGCAGCCTATAGAAGGCTATTTACTAAGGGGACAGCCGCTTAGTCTCCCATGCCGTCTCACCTTTCTCGTACAAGAACCGATCGTGCAGTCGACTGGGTCGGCCCTGCCAAAATTCAAAGCTGGTCGGCACAATTCGATAACCGCCCCAAAAGTCTGGTAGCGGGATCTCCTGGTTGAGAAACTTCTCTTTGATCTTCTCGAACTGCATCTCCAGCAGCTGCCGCGAGGAAATCACGCTGCTCTGCTGCGAGACCCAGGCTCCGATCTGGCTGCCCCTAGGACGAGAGGAAAAGTACTTGAAAGACTCTGCTGCTGAGACTTTGGTGACGGTGCCTAAGATGGTTAGCTGCCGCTCCAGAGGGTACCAAGGAAACAGAATCGAAACGTGAGGGTTTTCCTCAATGTGCTGGGCTTTGCGGCTGCTGTAGTTAGTAAAAAAGACGAACCCACTGCGGTCAAAGTACTTCAGGAGCACCGTTCGTTGAAAGGGATAGCCCTCTGGCGAAACAGTAGAAAGTACTATAGCGTTGGGCTCTAGCAACTCGGCATCGCACGCCTGCTTGAACCACAGGTCAAACTGGTCAAAAGGATCTGCTGCCAGATCTTCTCGTGTCAGCCCTTTTTGGGTGTACTCCCGGCGTAGCGCTCCCACATCCATAAGATCAATTGCCTCAGATCAATCACTTTTACGGCAAAGCTAAGAACAGCAGTATGAAGACAAGGTCTTCATACAATTTAACGTTGCTGGGGCTATATTTTCTCTTTTCACAGCTGCTTCTTAGCCAGGCATACTGGGAGAGTGCTCCTGGTCTAGGTGCTCTCTATGACGGGTGAACTTTCGGCATGATTGATTTAAGCGGTAAAGTTATTCTCATTACTGGGGCCTCACGCGGCATTGGGGCAGTTACGGCAAAAGTACTGCATCAAGCTGGCGGATCGATCATCTTGCACTATGGGCAGGGCCAGACGGAAGCTGAGGCTGTAATAGCGAATTTGGAGCCCGATCGCACTCACCTGCTGCAGGCAGATCTCTCTCTTCCAGGTATTGCGGAGTCGCTGTGGGAAGATGCGATCGCAGTTCACGGTCGTATCGATGTTCTAGTCAACAATGCCGCTACCATGCCGGCTGCTGCCGTTAACGCTGACTGGGATATCTGGTCAACCGCTTGGCAGAATACGCTGCAGGTCAATCTGGTCGCTGTCGCTGACCTCTGCCGCGAGGCCATTCGCCATTTTCAGGCTGGGCCAGGAGGCATTTTGATCAACCTAGCTAGCCGTGCCGCTTTTCGCGGCGATGCTCCTGAGTTTATGCCCTACGCTGCTTCTAAGGGCGGCATTATTAGCCTCACGCGCACGATTGCTCGGGGCTTTGCTCAAGATGGGGTGCTGGCTTATGCGATCGCACCCGGTTTCGTTCGCACTGATCGCATTGAGGAAGTGATGCAGGAGCGCGGGGCAGAGTACGTCACCCGCGACATTCCCATCGGTGTGCCTGCTGACCCCCACGATATTGCCAACCTAATTGCCTTTCTGGCTGCTGGGCTAGCTCCCCATGCCACCGGAGCTACCTTTGACGTCAATGGAGCCTCCTACTTTCACTAACTTAGAGCGGCACAAAAAACTGCCCTCTTGGCAAAATCCCGGTGTACAATCGCAGTAAACCTGGGGCTGTAGCTCAGCTGGATAGAGCGGCCGCCTCCTAAGCGGCAGGTCGAGGGTTCGAATCCCGCCAGTCCCGTTAGTCAAACTCAGTGAATTCGGGGGTTTCAGCCCTATGGTAGGTCGGAATATTTCCGGATTCGCCAGATTTTTTGACGATGAGAGAAAGTTTACGGGGGATACGAGTAGTCAGACTGGAACTGTCTGATTTGTTTCTTCAAGTGAAACCGTCAACTCTGTTGGGTTACAGCATTTGATTAAAGAAAGCATTTCTCCCGTTCCTTCTTTAACCAAGTCCTCGATATAACCAGGGCTGTGCAGTTCGGCTTCTCGGTAGCTGTAGAATGGGCCAAAATAATAGGTGCAAGGCGGCTTAAAGGTGGTGATTTCAACCCACCAAGTTCCGGTACCGAATTGGGGGAAGTAATCTGCTGTGCTGTTCATCTTTCTCTCCATGTTTAAGTAAAAGGTGTTTCCTTAATCTTCTTAATCGCTGATTTAACTAAATTGGCAGTGAACAATATAGGAAAGTATCGATGTGTTGCCCCACAATTAACAATTAAGCCTTTTATTTTGTGAAATAGAATCAAGAAAAACATTTGTTCTTGATAGTTGTCAATTATTTTTTAAGTCAGCAGTGCCACTCGCATGGTTGCAACTTTATGTTTAGCTCGAAAGCAAACAGCATCTATGCTGCGGTCGGTTCTGCGATGGGTGGTGGGATCTGGGTCGTGAGCAAATGAGCCGCTTTCTGCCCGATCAGCGAAATGCTGGGTTGAGGGGCTTTGCGATCGCACCTCCACTCTGAACCCTCCCAAGTTGGAAATTCAATCGTCGTAATCACTCAGCGTCAGAGTTGAGATGCCTCTGCTCAAGCCAGTTCCGCATTTGCTCTTCCGAGAGCCGATCAATAAAGCAATCCAAGACAGGATCGTAGGCACTCCACCAAATATTTCCCTCCTCGTCACCGGTTCGCCAAACTCGAGTTTCTTGGCACGCAAACAGCCGCTGTTTGAAAAAACGCCCTGTGACTATCAGCAATTTCGATATTAATTTCCTAACTTTGTAGTCCCATTTAGGCGGAACAATGAGTTCTAGCCTCTGATATTCCGATCTATTCATTGAAGGTTTCATCAGTTGCAACTCCTAGTTAATGCCTATAAATGACGCCGAGATTAAAGAGTTTGAGACAGACAGGCACACTCTAAGTGCGCCTGCCTAAGAGCGGCAAGAGGCAGAGTGCATTACATCCATCAATGGAATTGATAGGTAAAGGTTTCCTCGGTCGTTTGTTTCTGCGACAATTCAGGCGTTGCTCAGGTTACTGCTATGGGTTATGGCCGTCACCATCAGCTCAAGCTGTTTCAACTGCAGGTTTTAATCACAGTGGCAGACTGCAGCAGCTTTAGTGAAGCAGCCCTGCAGCTGCAGGTGTCTCAGTCGGCAGTCAGCTATGCGATCGCAAGCCTAGAACAAGATCTGGGCGTAGTTTTGCTGTTGCGGGGTCGCTTTGGGGCGCAGCTGACTCCGGTGGGAGAGCAGATTGTAGATCGCGCCCGACAGGTAAGCTACCTGCTAGAGGAGATGTTCAAGCAGGCCAATCTAGCTAGGGGATTGAGCGGTGGGCACGTGCGCATCTCTTCATTTCGCAGTGCCGCAACTCACATCTTGCCTGAAGTGATTGCTGAATTTTGCCGCCTTTACCCTGCGATCGCTGTCAGCATTGCTGACTATGATGACCGTCCTGACGTTGAAGAAGACCTGCGTAAAGGCCGAGCCGATCTTGGCATCACCTATCTGCCTACCAGCGCTGAGTTTGAGACTTGGGACCTGATGAGAGACGAGATTGTGGCACTCTTTCCCCCTGATTTTGAACCCCAAACTGACCAACTGGCTTGGGCAGAGCTAGCCGCGTACCCGCTGATCATGGCCCCAGACGGTGATAGCTGTGACGCCATGATGTATGCCCACTGTGAAAAGCACGGGATTAGCCTGCGGCCAACCTATCAAATCCGATCAGACGCGACAATTATGAACATGGTGGCTAAGGGATTAGGCGCTGCCCTCAGCCCCCGACTTGCAGCCGAGCCTATCCCTACGGGGGTCAAGGTTTACCAATTGCCAGTGCCCATGCATCGAGTGATTTGCATTGCTGCTTTAAAGGAAGCGCTGCTGACTCCAGCGGCCTATGCCTTTCTCGACCTGCTTAAAAATGCGGCTCATCGGCTTCAGTAGGCAGTCCTTACACAGCAATGCATGGCGACACGCTTTGGCTAAGGTGTTGAGACGGCTTCTTCGAGCCGCGCCTGATTACCCTCAGCGTTCGTGCGAAAGACCCAGTTCTGATCGCCGTCAGAAATTACCACGCGCCACCCCTCAACCAGGGCCGCCAAGCAAAGTTCTGCGGGTCCCCCTAGGCCAAAGCAACCGTCTGTCCAGGTGCGTTCTTCTGCCTGAATTACCTGTAGTGTTGCAGGCTCAACTTCAAGCTGCTGGGCTGCTGTTTGCACAATTGCTTGAGCAACGGTACTGGGCAGATCTGCCTCGTCGTCTTCGTAAATCCGTTCCACCTTAAAATCAAGAATGGTGTCTTCAAATCGATTAAAGGTGACCCGCATTTCCCCATAGGAACGGGCTGTAGAAATACCCCGATGAGTTGGGCACTCAACCTGCAATAGACTTTGGAAGCTGCCGTATTCAGCATGGGTGTAGAGGGTCTTTTGGCAGGTAGGGTTGATAAACCCTTCAATAGCCAGCTGATTGAGGGCTGCAATACCCAGTGGACTATTTAAGATAAACTCCCAAATTTGGTTTTGATCTGCTGGAGTGGCTCTTTGCCAAACAGCGGGAATGGCGGTTTGAGCGCCTGGCTCAGCCGCTTTTGCAGCGAGTGGCGCAAAGCCGCTGATAATGGCCCCACTAACCCAAGCAACGGACCAGGCCAGGGAGTGCAGCTGAGATTTCCCTTGAGATTTTTCGATGCGTCCCACGCGCAGTTTCCTCTTTAACATTTTTGTACTGCGGCAATTTTGGTTGAGATGTGAATGGGGTATAGGCAGGGAAACCTCTTTAGAATCACAGCCTACATCCCTTCTTTTCATCAACGACTAGCGATTGCGTATATCCAGAATAGAGGAATTTGCCGTTCGAGGCGGCATTCTTAACCTGGCATAATGTTCTTTTTGATTACTCCATGAACGCCCCAGTTGCCGTCTACAATTTGAGTCACACCAAAGTCAGCGGCTACAGACATGAGGGAAATTGCTTCATCCTTAGACATTCCTTGGGTAGTCATTAGAAAATGATGCATCTTGCGAAAGGCATCGCGCATAGCTTTGTCCATGGAAGACTGCCCATAGATATCTCGCTGGGAAGTTTCACCTAGCTCTTCAAGATAGTTGGCGTAGCTAAAGCCATGAACGATAAACTCATCGTCTGTTTCTAGCAACGGGTAATACAGGTCTTCCAAAATGGTGCCGGGCAGATCGACCTGCTTGTGAACAGTTACTGGATTTTGCCGGCTAATGAGGTTTCAGTATCGGTTCCTGCCAGTTCAGAATCTCCCTGAGAGGCATGAGAATCGGTATCTCCCTGAGAGGCATGAGAATCGGTCTAAGATTTTGACTTCTAAGACATCGGCGTGGTGAGTTAGCGTCTCGATGGGCATTGATCTACTCCTACACCTAAAGGAACACACATAAGTGCGGCTATCTTACGAGGGGGATGGCCCAAGATTGTATTTTGGGAAATATTCGCAGAGATTGGTTCGGGTCGGCTGCTCTGCTGGGATTATTTGAAATCGCGGACTTAACTGGCCGGCTTCAAATACAGGCGCAAGTAATTCTTAAGGCACTTGCGGAGAGGCAACTCAGGGAACCAGGCTAGAAATCGTCCCCGATCAAAGTAGCAGGGTGTCATGGGGCGGTGCTGCACCTCGCGTTTACCCAGGCTCGTATTTACCAATGGTTTTGTCTAACTTTATTCTCGTTCTAGATGGGCTGCTGCTGATTTCGCTGATTGCGATCGCAGCCTTCTACGCCCTTCTACTGCGATCCCTAAAATCCGCGCCGCGCTTGCAGCCTACAGCAAGTCTGCCTAACCCTGACCTGTCGCTGGCCCTGATCATTCCGGCTTATAACGAGGCGGGCAATTTGCGGGCCTGTGTTGAGGCAGCGCTGACGACAGAACTGCCCGCAGCAACTCACTTTAAGATTTGGATTGCCGATGACCAGTCCACAGACGATACAGGCAAGATCGCCCAAGCACTGGCAGAGGAACATGCCAACGTCAGCGCTCTCACCGGCCCACCTCGCCCCAGCGATGAAATTTGGCGCGGCAAGAACTGGGCCTGCGCCCACGCTGTTCAGTTTGCCGAAACTGATTACCTACTGTTTCTAGATGCTGACGTGCGGCTCACGCCAGGAGCTATATCTGCTGCTCTTGCCGAAGCCCAAACTTACAAAACCGATCTGCTGAGCTGCGCGCCCAAGATTGAGTGCAGCTGCTTTTCGGAGTGGCTAGTTCAGCCGATCATGATGAGTGCGATCGCAATCAACTTTGACTTTGAGGCGATTAACACTTCTAAGCGTTTAGAAGATGCCTTTGCCGCTGGACCTTTCATGCTCTTTCGGCGAACGGCCTATGAAACCATTGGTGGCCATGCCGCCGTCCATGATCAGGTTGTAGAAGATGTTGAGTTAGCGCGTCAAATCCGCGCTAAGGGGTTAACTCTGCGCTATGTCCTGGGAGTTGATCTGATTGACCTGCGAATGTACTCGTCTTTTGGTGCCTTGTGGGAGGGCTGGACAAAAAATTACTACTTAGGAACTCAGGAAAATCTGCCGCTGACGCTCCTTTCGGCCTTTGCAATTGGCATGGTGTTTGTCATGCCCTGGGTCGGCCTACTCGCTAGTTTGCTCCTGAGCCTGCCACAGATCAACGCTATTGCGGTCGCCTATTATCCCACCCTTAGCCTCTATGGCTTAACTGCGGTGACTCTGCTGCTTTACTGGCTGCTGCGCATTACTGGTCATCGGCGGGTCAGCGTCCCCATACGCTACTGGTGGTTGAGCGCAGTGGGCGGCATTTTGGTAATAGCTATTGCCCTTGTCTCTGTCATCAAAACCAAGACCGGCTGGGGCTGGACTTGGCGGGGTCGGCCCTTAAAGGCTGCGTAATCTGGACAGCCATGAAAAAAGCCTAGGTCATTGGACCCAGGCTTAGGATTAGCGATGGCTAACTAGTTTTGCTGAAAGATAAAGTTTCACCCCAGGCTTAGCTGGCAGAGGCATGACCGCGATCGTAGGTAGCCCAGAAGCTAGGATGCACTTTGCCCTGGATGTGATTCCAGTAGCGGGAGGCATCGGCGGGCATTCCGGCTTCGGTCGCGCTCCGGCTTAGCATGGACTGCTGACGGCGCTTCACCAACCGGTGATGGTTGATCAGCATCATTCGAGCTCGGTCTTCAGTTGTGCGGGTTGCGACAGGGGCGGCAGGCGCTGCGATCGCAGCAGGCGCTGTCACAGGTTGTGCTACAGGAGCAGCCGTTTCACCTGTTCGATAGCCAACACCCCGATACATTAGGTCCAGAGTGGACTGCTGCACAGGAGCCTTGGCAATGGTGCGGAACCGGATATCTACACCTCGGAACGTGCCCGTTTCATCCGTCGATTTTGCTGCTACGACGGGAGGGGTGTATTCGTACTTAACGCCACGATAAGAAAGTTGCATGATGTCGCCTCCAAAAGAATCAAACGTATTGATCCGTGCATTGGGGCGCGTTCCTTCGGGGGGATCAGACCCCTACTTCCGTCTCTTGAGCGCGTCTTTAGCTTCGATCTATAGCTGCGACAGTTAAGAGATGAACGATTTGCTTACTTCTGTATAATACACTACGATTTTCAAAAAATACCGCTGAAAATGTTAAGAATTTGTGACTCACTGGCGCTGCTAATCTGTCCTCCTTAAAGTCGCTTCTTTGCGTTCTTCTCCAACCTAGGGAAGGCTTACCCCGCTTGAGCTTGGTTGGATTACTAGGCTGGTTTCTTGGGCAGATGCTATTTTTGACCCTATCTAGCTGTAGCCCTCGATTTGAAATGCTTGCTTTTGTTCTAATTTTCGTACTACTGCTGCTGCCGCTGCCGGCTGTAGCCGC
This sequence comes from Pseudanabaena sp. FACHB-2040, assembly GCF_014696715.1. Classification (NCBI taxonomy): domain Bacteria; kingdom Bacillati; phylum Cyanobacteriota; class Cyanophyceae; order Pseudanabaenales; family Pseudanabaenaceae; genus Pseudanabaena; species Pseudanabaena sp. FACHB-2040. The sequence continues at coordinate 159,721 of NZ_JACJQO010000002.1, read as the reverse complement.
GCCAACAACGCCCAATTCTTTGGCTCGACAGCAGCCCATGCTACCCCAGCAATCGCCTCAGCAAGCCCTAGAACGCCTATTTGTCGAGTCTCAAGCTCAGTCTGGTTGGTTTGCGGAGTCCTTTCTTAGGCAGGTACCTCTTGCAGGCATTCAACCACTACTGGATGATCTAAAGCAGTCACTGGGGGAGTTGCAGGAAATTCGCCCAGGTCCAGATGGGTTTGAGCTGCAGTTTGAACAGGGCCGGGTGCGATCGCAAATTTCCCTTAATGCTCAGGGACAAATCACCGCGCTCTACTTTGCACCTCCCGAGATTCCGGTGGCATTAGAGGATGCGATCGCAGCCGTCCGTTCCTTTCCGGGGGAGGCAAGCCTGCTGGTGCTACAAGCGGAGCGAGAGTTGGCTAATGTTAACGCCGAGCAGCCGTTGGCCGTCGGTTCTGCCTTCAAATTGGCTGTTTTAGCGGCACTCCAGGGCGAGATTGAGCAGGGCCGTCATCGTTGGGATGAGGTTGTAACTCTGCAACCAGGCTGGAAAAGTTTGCCCAGCGGTCTGCTGCAGGACTGGCCCGATGGCACTGCTTTGACTGTAGAAACACTCGCTACCCTGATGATCTCTCTCAGCGACAATACGGCTACCGATGCGCTGATTCACACCGTGGGGCGTCAGCCGATCGAGGTTCTCAGCCCGCGCAACCACCCCTTTCTGACTACCCGTGATTTTTTTGCGCTGAAGAATCCGCAGAATGCCTTGCTTTTGTCTCGGTTTCGGGCGGGTAATGAAGCCGACCAGCGGGCACTGCTGGAAGAACTAGCAACTGCGCCTCTGCCCGATGCCAGTGTGTTTGCCGGAAATCCGGTAGCGCTGGATGTGGAGTGGTTTTTCTCAGCCCAAGAACTGTGTGCTTTGATGGCTCAGGTTGCCGAACTGCCGCTGATGCAGGTTAATCCAGGAGTGGCTAACCCGCAGGACTGGGATGCGATCTCATTCAAAGGCGGCTCAGAACCGGGGGTGCTGAATTTGACTAGTTGGGTGCGATCGCACAGCGGCACTTCCTACTGCGTCTCTGCTACTTGGAACAGCTCTACCCAAAGCCTCGATGAAACTGCCCTGTCTCGGCTCTACAGCGGCATTTTGGCGAGGTTGCAAAGTACCCCTTAAATGCAGTTGGTTTGAACTGACAGTTACAGCACCTCAGATTGCTGAGGCAAGACCACAGAGCGAATGCTGGGCTGACAGAGCCCAGCAATAATAGCCGTACATAGCGTCGCTGAGAAATACACACCAAAAGAGGGAGCCTGCCCCCCGAGCAGCGCCAGTCCATTGTTCAGCAGGCACAGGCCCTGAAATAGCAGAGACCCAACCCAGCCCCACCGCTTTAGCTGATACAGCCCAACGGCAGACACCATACCCAAAATGCTGATGAGAAACCCGGCAACCACCAAGCCCTTAAAGAACGGTGAGAGCCGGGTCAGGTCAGCCGAGAATAGCTCAACCTGGCCCGTCAGTAGCAAAATCAGTAGCGCTCCGGTAATTAAAGAAAGCCCGCTGATAAAGAACTGGACCCAGGCAATCAGACCGATTCCCCACGAGCGATTCATAGCCGTAAACCCTGCCACTATTCCTGCAGCCCCATTGTAAAGGTAGCTGCAAGGGGCCAACCTCAGGGAGCCAACTCATGGTGGTAGAGGTCTGGCTCATTGGGTAAATACGTCATCCTTTGCAGGGTCTGCCCCTTCACCTGAAAGGCGCTGCCAATGTTGATCCGGCTGAGAAAATCCAGGTCGTGGGAGATGACTAGGAGAGCTCCCTGATAATCATTAAGAGCATCTACCATCTGATCGACTGTGCCGATGTCTAGGTTATTGGTCGGCTCATCTAAAATCAGCAAATCAATAGCAGAAATGCTGATCATGGCTAGAGCCAATCTAGCCAACTCACCGCCACTCAAAACTGAAGCTGATTTGTAGACCTCCTGATTAAAGAAAAGAAAATGCCCTAGCTGCTGGCGAATGAGTTGATAGTCGAGATCGGGGTTAACTGACTGCATATTCTCTAATAGCGTAAGGTCGTGGTTGACCAAGTCGTAGGCTTGATCGAGGTACACGCTCTTGATCTGAGGCGCTAGCAAGATCTCGCCCACTATCAAAGAAGCTTCGCTGCTTGGCTGGTAGCAGTTCAAGATAGCCTTAGCCAAACTCGATTTGCCGCAGCCGTTCGCGCCTGCGATCGCAACTCGATCCCCCGCTGCTAGGTGCAGTTGAATCTGTCGCAACAGCACTCTATCGCCTACGTTCAGGTCGGCTCCCTGAATCTCAAGCAAATGTCTGTGCTTGAGACTGCTTTCCTCTAGCTGGATGCTCGATGTCCGGTGGGTTCTGACTTTAGTTTCAGCCACTTTTTGGGTAGCTGCTGCAATAGCTGCTTCGTGCTTTTGCTTGAGCGCTCCGGCAGTGACTTCGGCTTTTCGCTGCAGGGCTCCAGCTACAACTTTGGGCATACTGCCTGCCTTGAGTTGCCCGCTGCGGCGAGACTGGGCCGCTCGCTGCTGCTCCTGCAGGGCGCTGGTCTTAGCCCGTTTTAGAGTCTTCTGAGCAACCTCGTGCGATCGCACCTGCGCCTCTAGCGCCGCCTGCCGCTGCTGCCGGTAGGCAGAGAAATTGCCGCCGTAGATCGTGATCCCTTCAGGGCCCAACTCCCAAACAGTATCAACCACCTGATCTAGAAAAAACGGCTTGTGCGAAACAATCAAAAACGCATCCTTAAATTGCGTCAAAAATTGCCGAAGTTCCTCCAGCGCAGCATAGTCTAGATGGTTTGTCGGCTCATCTAGCAGCAGCACATTGGGCTGACGGGCCAGGCCGACGGATAGGAAGAGCTTAGTCAGCTCGCCACCACTGAGTTTAGAAAGGGGCAGAGATAAATCTAGGGACATGTTGAACTGGGTTTCTAGCAGATTGGCAATAGTCCACCATTCCTCAGAACAACTCGTTAGAAAGTTCAGAACTGTGTCTTCTTTAATGTGCTGCCGGATCGTGCTGATTTGGGGCAGGTAATATACTAGGCCGTGGCGCTGCACTGAACCAGTAGTAGGCGCAACCTGCCCTGCCAAAATCTGCAGCAGCGTTGATTTACCGACGCCATTTGCGCCGACTAAGGCAATGCGATCGCTCGCCGAAAGGCTGACCTGCACATGCTTAAAAAGGGTGCGGTCGGGCGGCAATTCGTAGGCCAAGCCGTCAGCCAATATGTAGGGCTGCCGGGGCATCAAGACCTCCTTATAGCTATGAAATTAGAGTGAATGAAGCTTGCGCGGAGCAGCTAAGCTCCGTCATTTGAAACTCTCAGGCACGTTTAGCCAGGCTATGCAGAGATCAGGCTCATGGCTGGTTTGAAAACTCAAAAACTAATGCTACATAATATACTACATTAAAAATACGGCAATTCCAAGAAACGAGAAATTAGGCCTTTCTCCTACTTATCCCCTCAAAGCCAATTAAGCTCAGCGCAAAAAATAGCGGGCGCATCCTCAAGGGATGCGCCCGCCTATTACAAGTACTAATGAATGAAATTAAATTGCTGCTCCGGCAGCAGGCTCAGCCCCCATCCCAGCGACTGCATCGCGCAGTACGCGGATTTGCTGCTCCAGCTCCATTGACTCTAGGGCTGACAGCAAGTTCTGACCTTCGTCAGACATCTTATAGTCATCGGGCATAGGGATGATGGTGCCTTCATCCATCCCGCAGGACAGGAAGAACCAGAAAGCTAGTTTGGTGTTGGCACTGAGAGATCCATACTCACGACAGATCTGGTTGTTGGCATCGCGGTTTGCGATCGCACGCATCGTATCGAGCTGCTGCTCGTGAGACTGCTCCTTCACTTGCTCAAACAGACCCCCTGCAATCTCAGGAGACGCCGCACCGGGAGCAGCTGGCGTAACCGCATCGCCCATTTGCTCATAAACAAACCATAGCCAGGCAAGCTGTTCATCAGTGCCCAACTGCCGAAAATTTTCAAGGGCGTTATCGGTGTTATTAACTGCGTTGGTATAAGCCATAAAGTACCTTCCTAAAACTGCACAGCGCCAGTGAGTCTCTCAAAATAGCCGGTATCGTGCGCTCCCAGGCTTTTGAGCTGATCACTGACTACTGGGGTAACCGTAACTTTAGGGTCAGCTTTAGCCCATCTATCAATCGCCAGAGAATCGAGTACGCCCCTCGAATCTCCTCCTGAGGATCAGTAAGTTGCCTGCAGGCGGCTCTTCAGGTAATCCCCGGCTGTGATTGGCTCATACTGAGGCTTGTCTAGAAAGTTGCTCTGGGAGCCATTTAAGTCGGCCACAGCCGTCACCAGCGTTTGCGGATCAGGATCGCAAAACAGCGCCATAGAATAGCGGGATTGGCTTACAGCCGCACCCGTCGGCAGCACAACCCGATGTGGCGTTGAGCGAAAGCGATCATTGCTCCAGCGCTGCATCAGATCTCCTAGGTTTACCAATACCGCGTCGCCCTTGGGCGTGGCTGCGATCCACTCTCCAGCTGGGGTCTTTACCTGTAGGCCGCTCTGGGCATCTTGAAAAAGCAGGGTAATGCTGCCATAGTCGCTGTGCTCCCCGGCTCGAATATGTTCACCCTCAAGCGTTTGAGCCGCAAGCGAATCGTAGGGTGGATAGTGCAGCAGACGCAGGGTATGGGCAGGTTGCTGATGGTGTTTGACAAAGAAATCTTTCGGTAGCTGTAAGGCTAGAGCCAGGGCCTGTAAAACCTGCCAGGCCAAATTATTCGCGCTTTGATAGAAGGCTTGCAGAGTTTCTCGAAAAGAGGGCAACGCCGGCGGCCAGCGATTGGGGTTGCCCGGATTATTGTCAGAACCGATATTAAACGCTTCTTTGAGATCTATAGTCTGGCCAGGGTTCAGGCTCTCTCTCCCTACCCCTACATATCCCAAGTTGCTTTCTGTGGAAGACCAGCTGAGCGCGCTTTTTTCCTCAGGCGGAAGCTGAAAGAACCGAGCCGATTCTTTAAAGGCCGCTGCTCTTTGCTCAGAGGAGATATCGTGCCCAATCAGGTAAAAGAAACCCATTGACTGGCAGGCTTGAGCGACTTGATTAGCGATGGTTTGGCAAGCGAATTCATCGAATTTATCGCTCTGAGTCGGCTGGCCTGCCCTGCGCGGGAAAGTTGCCGGCACCCTGAAGCATCTGAAGTCGATAACGGGAATTTCCATTGCTTAACCTTGACTGCCGATAGGGTTCAGGGTGGGCTCATACCAGCGCCGCAGCCAGTCCAGGTCAATTTCACTGAGATAATCTACGACCCAAGTCGCCCGCCGATGAATCATCTGGTATGGGTAGGTGTGAGCTACGCCCATCACTGGCACCCCCGCCTGCTTAGCAGCCTCAATTCCGGCAAAGGAGTCTTCAATGGCGAGACAGTCAGCGGGTTTTAAAGCCAATTCAGAAAAGTGCTGATTTAGCTGCTCGATTGCCATTAAATACCCGTCTGGGGCTGGCTTGCTGGCTTTTACAGAAATATCATCACAGGAGACAATCACGGAGACAGTCTGCCTCAGACCGATTTTCTCAAGCACCCACTCAATCTCAGATCGGCGGGCTCCTGATACAACCGCCAGCTTGAGCTGGGCTGCTCGGATCCGGAAAATCAAATCATCCAGGCCAGGATACAGGGGCAGCTGGTCTAGGGTTGCCATCTCAATGCGGTAGTTGGCTGATTTTTTCTCTAGCAGCTGATCGAGGTAAGCATCGGTAACCAGGCGACCTCGGCGGCTTAGGATGTCTGCAACACAGGCGCGATCGCTCCGGCCTAGGCACACCAAGTTGTACTCTGCTGAGTCAGGCCGCAAATTTTCTTCCAAAAGCAGCTGCTCAATCAGGTACTTATGTAGGCCCTCGTCGTTAATGACAATGCCATTGAAGTCAAGCAGAACCGCTTTGAGAGGCATACGGTAAATGGAACAGGAAACTGGGTAGGGCTGCGATGCTCCCAGAGGACCATTGCCCCCTGAAGACAATCCTCGCAAATAACTATTGCGATTTTGTTACTAACGTTTCTAGCTTACCGCGACCGCCCACAGATTCTAGGGTGCTCTCCTCTAAGTGCCTGATTTTCTGGGGTTTAGCACAGTCTTAGAGTAGCTCCTCTAGTATTTCTGCGAGTCCTAGCAGCCTTCTAGACGTCTTTGGCCACGATACTTCACTGAGAGCATCCCCGTGTTATCACGTATTTCTTTCGATAGAGGCGTTAGGACTACCGTGTATTAACGATGGTGCTGAGCAGGGCCACTCCCGAGAATAGATACAGTTCTCGATGACTCGCTCTCCCAAGGACACACCGATATGGCTACTGAAACTTCTGCCCTCCGCTCCCATGGTATGGAACTACTCATGGAGTACAAGCAGGCTCCCTCTGTACCCCTGCGTAACAAGCTGGTGCGGTTGAATGCCGGTCTAGTCCGTAAGATTGCTCACCGAGTCAGCCATCAGTGTTCTGAACCCTACGAGGACCTAGAGCAAATTGGCTTTATCGGCCTGATTCGTGCCATTGAGCGGTTCAATCCCGGGCAGGGGTGTGCCTTTAGCTCCTTCGCGGTTCCCTATATCCGGGGTGAAATGCTCCACTACCTGAGAGACCGGGGCACCACTGTTAAGATTCCCCGCCGCTGGCAAGATCTACAAAAAGAGGCCCAAAAAGTTCAGAGCGAGCTTACCCGAGAGCTAGGCCGCACCCCCAATGATTTTGAAGTGGCCCAGGCCATGGGGGTTGCCGTCGAAGAGTGGCGCGAAGTCAAAATGGCTCATAGAAACCGTCTGCCCCTCAGCCTCGATGCAACCGTGAGCCAGCAGGTAGATTCCTCTATCACGTTGGGCGATACGCTGCCCGATACCCACTATCAGCTCTTACAGCTGCTTGAAGAAGACCGCCAGCAGCTTCAGCGGGCTCTCAATCAGCTAGAAGACAAAACCCGCTCTGCCATTGAATTTGTCTTCTTCAACGGCCTATCTCGCAAGGAAGTCGCTGAAAAAATTGGGGTTAGCCCAATGACGGTCACTCGTAGAATTCAACGCGGCATTGACCAGATGGTGGCTTATCTACAGCCCCAAGCCGCACAGTCTGACTCCTAAGCATTTCAAGACATCTCCAGCTTGCCAGGGTGTGTCAGCATCGACTCGGAAGGAACTTAACGGTTCCTTCCTTTTTCGTTTGTGACGAGTTGTTAACTAGAGGGCTGCTCTAAACGCCTGCCAGGCTTACGTTTCGCCTATACTCTTTGCATAGCAGTCTCACCCGATGGGACCTACGCTGACAGGTTCGCATGAGGTAGGCCCACAGGCCCATGATTATTAACGCACCCTCTTACCCTGAGTTGGATCAGGCCACTCGATTTAGGCAGCTGCAGACTCAGCTGCGGCAGCGCTGGCTGCCTGCGGATGATTTCGATGATCAGGAGCGCCAGATCCTGGTGGTGCCTTCCCTCAGCATGGATCAGGAGGAGCTGCAAAAGATTGCTGGGGTGCACTACTACGAGGAGCGGCTGCTGTTTTCGCTGATCCGGCTGCGCAATCCCAACACGCGGCTGGTGTATGTTACGTCTCAACCGCTGCATCCCAGCATTGTGGACTACTATCTGGAGCTGCTACCGGGCATTCCCAGCTCCCATGCCCGCAACCGGCTCGAGCTTTTTGCCGCCTACGATGCTTCTAAAAAGCCGCTCTCGCAAAAGCTTCTAGATCGGCCTCGGCTACTGGAGAAGATCCGCAAGACTTTAAATCCTGAGCAGGCTTATATGGTCTGCTACAACTCTACTGAGTTAGAGCGCCAGCTGGCCCTAGCACTAGACATTCCCCTGCTGGCCCTGGACCCAGATTTGCTCTACTGGGGCACTAAGAGCGGCAGTCGCGAGATTTTTGCGGCCTGCGGTATTCCTCACCCCGACGGCAGCGAACTGGTGCACACCCAGGAGGATCTAGCCCAGGCGATCTCTGATGTCTGGGAACGTCAGCCTGACCTGAAGCGGATGGTGATCAAGCTCAATCAGGGCTTCTCTGGAGAGGGTAACGCGCTGCTGGACTTGCGATCGCTTACTGACATTGCCCCTGGTGCCGCTAGCCATCGAGAGCGCCTCTCTACTCTACGCTCGGTGCTGCCAGAGCTGCGCTTCCAGTGCGAAACCGAGACGTGGGAAAATTTCTACCTCAAGGTTGGGGATTTAGGTGCGATCGCAGAAGCCTTTATCGAGGGTGACGAAAAGCTCTCCCCCAGTGCTCAGGGGCGTATTACTCCCTTTGGCGAGGTAGAAATGCTCTCTACCCACGACCAAATCCTAGGTGGGCCAGACGGCCAGATTTTTCTGGGCTGCTCCTTCCCGGCCGATGCCGCTTATCGGCTAGAGATTCAGGAGATGGGGCGCTTAGTGGGTGAACAGCTTGCCGCCAAGGGAGCGTTAGAGCGCTACGGAGTAGATTTTATTGCTGTCAAACAGCCCCCCGGCAGTCCTGAGCCCTGGAAGCTCTATGCGATCGAAATTAACCTCCGCAAAGGCGGTACTACCCACCCTTTTATGGCTCTGAAGCTGCTAACTGAAGGCAGCTACAACCTTGCTGATGGCCTGTTTTACACCCGGCAGGGTCAGGCAAAGTACTACCGTGCTTCAGACAACCTGCAAAACGAGTCTTACCGAGGGCTGCTGCCCAGCGACCTGATGGATATCATCGTGGCAGAACGGCTGCACTTCAACTCCATCAACGGCACTGGCGCAGCTTTTCACCTGATGGGCTGCCTGTCGGAGTACGGCAAACTTGGCATTACCAGCATTGGCAACAGCCCTCAGCAAGCCGAAGATATTTACCATCAGGTTGCTGCCGCCTTAGACAAAGCAACTCAATCGTAGTGGCATTTGGCCCAATTTAGGGAGTGCATTTACTGGTAGGGGCGTCATCGCAACGCGTGACGCCCCTACAACTGCACACTTTTAGCGATGACATGTTAATCAGCTAGTCCTAAGAACCTTCCCGCTGGTTGGTCGCCTCAACCAAATCCTGAATCGCACAGTCAAACGCCTCAAGCAATTTCTGTATGTGAGCAAATGTCAATCGAGGCACCTGGGCTCCCCGCTCCCAAGCGCCGACGGTGGTGACAGTGACGTTGAGCAAATCAGCAACCTGGCGCTGAGTCAGGCTGGCCTCTTTTCTTAAATCCGCTAGCGTTGGCCGTTCAGATTTGCCCATAGATTGCTGCTGTTGTGTCAATCCAGCCTGTTTATGGAGATCTGCAAGGGTTAATTGCTCACTGTTGGCAGACATCCTATGACTCAACCTCGTTGTCACCAGGCTGAGTGGCCTCTACAAGCTCTGCAAGGGTACAGCCAAGTGTTTCTATAATTTTCTGAACCTGAGCAAAGCTAAGGCTCGGCTTTTTAACACCGCGCTCCCAGCTACTGATCGTTGTAACAGTTACTCCTAGAACATCGGCTAACTGACGCTGGGTTAATCCAGCCCGTTCTCTTAATTGTTTGAGAGTTAGTTGATTATCTCCAGCGCTCATATTAAACTCTAGCTATAGAACTAGAGTTACATAGCTAGAGTTGCGTAACTTTAGTTCTAATACCTGTAACGAAATTAGTGAGTCCTACAAGCAGCTCCAAGCCTCTTTGAAAGCTGCCATTTCATAGTCTCTCATCTCGCGGAATGAATTAGCGGCTCTGGCAGGCTGCTGATTTGTCCTGCCCACTTTTCCTTTACCCGCAAAACTCCCATGAGCTACCGCAATCGCCTCTACCATTGGCATATCGTTCGCCTGCTGCCCCAAGCCCAGCGCATTACCGTAGCCCGCTTTCGCCATCGCCGCGAAGCCGAGAACCACGCCCGCCTCCTACGCTACCTGATTCCTGCTGGAACCTTTGTCATTCTCTTTGAGCCACCCTCAGTAGAAGCTCGTTTGAATCGGAGTATTGTGGAGCGGTCTTAGCGGGTTACAACTAAACTCTCAACCAGGCTCTTAGTACTGTTTCATTGCCCGGTCGATTTCTCGTTTGGCTTCCTTCTGTTTGACACTTTCCCGCTTGTCGTGGAGTTTCTTGCCCTTAACCAGGGCCAAGTTGAGCTTGATCCAGCCGCGCTTGAGGTACATCTTCAGGGGCACGAGAGTCAGGCCTTGCTGCTCTACCTTGCCAATCAGCTTGCGAATCTCATCCCGGCGCATCAGCAGCTTGCGAGTGCGCTTGGCCTCGTGGTTGTAGGCTTTGTTTGTAGTTTCGTGGGGGGAGATGTGAACGTTGTGGAGCCAAACTTCACCATCGCGAATCAGGGCAAACCCGTCCCGCAGATTAACCTTGCCCTGCCGGATAGACTTGACCTCAGAGCCTAGCAGCTCCAAACCTGTTTCAAACGTCTCTAGAATTTCGTACTCATAGCGGGCCTGTCGGTTATCGCTGATTACCTTATAGCCATCGCCGGATTCGGCTGGCATAGCTTATCCCCCTTACTCAACAACAACTCGCCACTCGTGGAGTTCATATTCTACGCATTGATTTTGAATTAGAGGATCTGCCTCTACGATAGCTTTAGCCTCTTCTAAAGAGGATGCTTGGAATAACAGCATACCACCGCCAAATTCAGCCCAGTAGCCTGTACGGGCCTGATAGCCTTGATCGATTAGCTGCCGAACATAGTTTTTGTGCGCAGAAACATGCTGGTCGAAAATTGGCTTGTTGACGATGCCTCTCTCGATCTTGACAAACCAGGGCATTTTTTAGATCCTCCAGAACTGGAAATTGCGGTGTCCGTTGTAAATTATGGATTTTGGAATCTGAATTATGGGCGCTCTTGGCGTTAAAACGGTGAAAACTTAAAATCATCCCATCCCCAATGGCTCATACACCTGGCATGGCAGGCCCCTCTAACAGATCGGAATCGAAAAAAGCCGAAAAACACCGCTTCTTCGTGGCCCTGCTGCCCCCCACCGAAGTGCAGGCAGAGGCGACCGCTATCAAGACCTATTTTCAGGAGCACTACCAGAGTCAGGCGGCCCTGCGCTCTCCTCCTCACATCACTCTGCAGCCGCCTTTTGAGTGGGCCAAGGATGATCTCGATCAGCTTTTTCAAGCTCTGGCAGCCTTTGCCCTGAACCAACCCCCCGTGCCGATGGGGCTCTCTGGGTTTAGTGCCTTCCCGCCTAGGGTGATCTTCATTAATGTGGTCAAAACTGCGGAACTCATGGCCCTTCAACCTACTTTGATGGATTGGCTGGAAGTTAGGTTGGGAATCGCTAATGCTCGCTCTAAAAATCGCCCTTTCTCTCCCCATTTAACGGTTGCGTTTCGAGATCTCAAGCCTGGGGCGTTCCGTCATGCCTGGCCGGAGTTCGAGCATCGGCCCTTTCGGGCAGACTTTACTGTGCCGGAATTGACTTTGCTCATCCACGATGGGTACCGCTGGCAGATTGCCCAAAATTTTCCCTTCCGGCAGGAATCTAACTAAAAATGTCGCCCTTGAACGGCTAGAGTTCCCATCTAACAGCAGCGCTGTAGACCGGGCTTAAGCATGACCGTATTGTGCCTATCCGGTAGGAGAGGTGAAGACCGAACTTGTTGATATGCAGCTGAGATCGCCACGATGGGCTTTATACATGCACCAAGGGGAGCACCATCATGGTTTTATCGCTGCAACAACTTGCCCATGAAGGGACAATGCAGGATTCAGCCCTAGGGAATCTGGTTGAGGAGAATCGGGATCGGGGGTTGCTTGATGCCTACTCTAGTGCAGTGACTGGGGCTGTAGCTCAGATAGGCCCGGCGGTTGTCAATATTGAAGTACAGCGGCTGCAGCCAGGCAGCAGAAATCGACAGTCCCGTTTGGTGTCTGGCAGTGGTTCTGGCGTAATTTTTACACCGGATGGCTATATTTTGACTAATAGCCATGTCGTTCAAGATGCAGCTCAGATTGAGGTAACGCTGGCAGATGGGCGGCGCTGTCAGGCTCAGCTAATCGGGTTGGATCCTGATACTGACCTAGCCATAATTCGCATTCACGCAGATAAGCTAGCGGTAGCTCGGCTGGGGGATTCTGGGACGCTGCAGCCGGGGCAGGTTGCGATCGCAATCGGCAACCCCTACGGTTTTCAGTACACGGTTACAGCAGGCATCATTAGCGCTTTGGGCCGCTCGTTTCGAGCCAGCACCGGGCGGCTGATCGACAATATCATTCAGACCGATGCCGCGCTCAACCCCGGCAACTCAGGCGGGCCCCTAGTCTCCTCTCAGGGAGAAGTGGTGGGTATCAATACGGCGGTTATTCCCACGGCCCAAGGTATCTGCTTTGCCATTCCTATCAATACGGCTAAGTGGGTCGCCAGTGCCCTACTGCGGGAGGGACGAGTGCGCCGCAGCTACCTAGGCATTTCGGCCCACACCGTACCCTTGCCTCGGCGGCTACAGCTAGCCCACAGCCTAACGGTTGAGTCGGGCATCCTGATTCTCTCGGTGGCTAAGGAGGGTCCTGCTGAACAAGCAGGGCTGCAGGAGCGGGATCTGCTGGTCGGGTTTGACGAGGTGCCCCTGGGCAGCATCGATGACCTACATCGGGTTTTGACTGAGGATCAGGTGGGGGTGCGATCGCAACTGACCCTGCTGCGTCGGGGTGAAAAGCTACACCTAGAGATCGTGCCTGCCGAGGTCAATCCCGAGGCTTAGCGAGCGGCTGCCCTCGCTCCCTGTAATGCCTTTACAGCAGCCATTCCAGGTTGATACCGAGGCGGCTGTCCTGGCCAAAGCGGGAGTTTTGAAACTGCAGGTCTGTGGACAAGCGCAGACGATTTGTCACCGCATAGCCGACTGAGGCTCCGGTTAAGCCCACTTCTTCGTCGGTGCCGGGAGCGACCCAGGTCTGACTAAGGCTGACATCGGCCCCACCACCGCGCGAGGGAATGATCATCAGCCGCATGCCCACGGTGACGCCGCTGGTGCTGTATCGCGGGGTAGAAAGCTGGCGGTAGCCCACTACGGGGGCAAAGTTAACGTAGCCGCCCAGGGGGAAAACGTAGTATCGGGCCTCTGCCCCGTAGGACTCTCGATCGCCATTCCAACTGCGGGCATAGTCACCACTTACGGTCAACCCCGTTCCTGGCCAGACAAAAACATCTTCGACCCCAGCATTAAAACCACTGACATTACCGCTGGAGGGAAACTGGGCATGGCCCAACCGCAGCCGAGTGCGAAAGCTAGGGTCGTTGGCAATTTCGTCAGCAATATCGGGAGTGCGCTCCAACCATTCTCGCAAGACTGGGCTATTTTCAATGGCTTCAGGGGGCAAATCGAGGGGAGTTGCTGGAGCAGGCTCTATCTGTTCGGGTAGGGGAACGAGCGGTTCTGCCGGCTCACTGCCAGCATCAGGGGTTGGGACAACTTCAGGGGTTTGGGCTAAAAATTGGGCGAGTTCTTCAGAGCAGACCGCTATTTCAGGAGTAGGGCAGCTCTCAGAGCGCGGCAAGGGCTGAGACGGCAGGTCTTGAGCATAGACGGCTTCCCACCCCCCGAGCAGCGCCGAGGCACTCAAAATACTTACGTGGGAGAATTTAGAGAATCCTGCTTTCCAGTCGTTCATTGGCTAGCTGCCCAGTCTTTCCAGAACTTGTCTGCCGTTTCTCGAAGAATCCGAGGAAAATAGTGGCATGAGGGGTGAATCTTTACAAGAATACTGGCAAATGCTCCTTAAAATCTGATGACACAAAAAAGCGGTTCTGCCAGTGGCAGAACCGCACCTCAGGGGGTTAAAAACCCGAGCAATTAATTAGTAAACTTCACCGCGCTTGGTGACCATATCAATGGGCTTCATGAAGTAGAGAGATGCGATCTGCCAGCCAATGTTGACGATGTGGGGCAGCTTGCGAAGCGCTTTCAGAGGGGCGGGCTGGTTTGACTCAGCCACTGCAGTGAGCTTGGCATTTGCCGTTGCTGCCACATCTAGCCGCTTAAAGAAGTCGGGATGATCCACATTGAGAATAACCGGGAACACGCGGCCAGCGGTTTTGTTGGTTTTCTCGATGACTTCAATGTCGTACTCACGGGCATTCAAACCTAGGGCGGCGTAGAAGCCGCTGGCTCGGAGGTCGTTGAGGTACATGGTGGCAAACACCGACAGCAAAAAGAAGCGGCACCACAGCCTAGCCTTCCAGTCGTTGAGAATTTGGGGCTGGGACTTCATCAGGGCCGAGAAGAAGTCGCCGTGGCGGTTTTCGTCCTGGCACCAGTTCTCAAAGAAGCGGAAGATGGGGTAGATCTCGTTCTCGGGGTGAGACTCAAGGTGGCGGAAAATAGTGATATAGCGCCAGTAGCCAATCTTCTCCGATAGGTAGGTGGCGTAGAGGATGAATTTGGGCTTAAAGAAGGTGTATTTCTTGCTCTTGGTCAAAAAGCCCAGGTCTAGCTGCATGTTGAAGTCAGACATGGCCTTGTTGAGAAAGCCCGCATGACGCGCCTCATCACGCGAGATCAGGTCAAAGCACTCGGCCAGCATGGGGTTTTTGCCCTTGAGGCGACGGCTCAGTTCTTTGTAGAGCAAGAAGCCGGAGAACTCGGAGGTGCAGGAGCGCTCCAGAAATTCCACAAATACCTGCCGGGTTTCGCCGCTAATGCAATCCCAGGATTTGTCAAAGACATCACTGCGCACGAAGTGGTGGCGGTTATAGTCAGTCCGCAACTCCTCGAGAATGGCGAGTAGTTCCTCTTCGTTGAGGGAGAGGTCCATCTGGGCCATCTCATCAAAGTCGGTGGTATAAAACCTCGGTGTCAGGATGGTATCTTTGGCCGGAGCCTTGACACCGGGCCGAATTTCTTGAAGATCAGGCTTTTTTAGGGAATCTACCATGAGTCCGTTGTCGCGTATTTATGTGTCCACCTTAGTGTGTCAGCCGTAGGAACCAGCCCACAGGGATACACCAATGTTACAGAGCTGCCCAGCCGAGGAGTGACCCTAAAATTGGCTGAAGTCTACAATAGCAGGGCGTTTGAGTGTACCCAAACCCTGAGACTTAGTCTATCAATGGAACTGCTGGGAAAGAAGGGGGTTTAAGAATTGCAACATTCCTCAACGTCGTCTTTCGTTTCTGGGCTTTTCCCGCTCGTAATCTGCCACTAGCTTGCTAACCTGCTGACGAATTTTTAGGTGTGGTTCAACCCCCTCATAGGCAAAGCGGTTGAAGCCGCCCTGCTCCACTAGCTGCTTGAGGTAGCCCACGCGGTCATCTGGGGCCGGATGGGAGGCAAACCAGTTTAAGCCGCCAGAGCGCTCCCGGTTTTCCTCTCCCAGCGTGACCATTAGGTTGTGCAAACCATCGGCCGCGTAATCTCCAGCCGCCAAAATTTGAGTGCCCAGCACATCAGCCTGCCGCTCCATCTCCCGTGAGTAGCTGGAGACAATCAGATTTGCCGTTAGGCCAGCTACCTCAGGAATGGGAATAAAGGCTGCCAGGCTGGTGGTCAAATTACCTTGGGTGACTAGCTGAAAGCCGTGGGAAAGGGCGGCGTGGGAGATCTCATGGCCCAGCAGACCGGCTAACTCAGCTTCCGACTCGGTTTTCATGATGGCTCCAGCGTTGACAAACACTTTTCCGCCAGGGAGAACAAAGGCGTTTAGCGTGTCGTCTAAGACCACGTGGAAGTCGTAATCGAATTCGTCTCGTCCGGCCAGTGCGGCTAGCTTCTGACCAATCGAATCAACGTAGGCAACGACAGCAGGATCTTTAGTCACCGGTAGCTGTTCAACGGCCCGATTGGCTACTTGAGCGCCGATGCCACTTTCTCCTTGCAGCAGGATCATGCTGGAATTAATGGCAGTAAATGGCCCTAGCAAGCCCCCTGTGAGAATGTAGCCTGCCGCTCCAGTAATAATGTTGCTGATCAGGTTGCCTGTCAGCCGCTCGTTGAGGGCTGAGCGAAACCGATTGGAGTTGTTCTGCGAGAGCTGCAGCATCGCCTCGTTTTCGGGGTGGTCGGGGTTGAACAGGGTAAATTGACGGGCGGTGATGGCAGCCTCTAGCCATTTCTCTTGGTGCATTAAGACCTGAGTTTGGACTTTGATCAGGTCGGGGTTGAAGGGGTAACGTGCGATCGCAGCCTCCATTACCTGCTGCGCCTCTTCGGCTCGGTTCTGCTGCAGTAGGTACTCGATGTACAGCGTTTGCCCTGGCAAAAACTCGGGATATTCCTTGACCAGCAGCTCCAGCGGCACCCGAATCCGGGTGGGCAGACCAGCTTCTGCTCCAGCATGGGCCTCGCGCCAATAGACTGCTGCTGCTGGCGGCAGGGCTGCTGGGTCGGTAACAGGCTCAACCTGAATAGGCAGATCCATCTCAGCGTTCCATTCAGGGTCTTTGGCCTGGCGGTAGAGCGGTTCGGCTGCTCTTGTGTCTCCGGCTAGGTAAAGCTGATCAGCCTGCATCAGGAGTTGGGCTCGGGCGGCGGCCTCTGGCTCCATCCCTACTAGCAGCGAGTCGACTGTGGTCTCTGCCTCTGCTGGGGCTTCTGGAACCGCTTCAGCCTCAGGGCTGACGGTTTCGGGAAAAGGCGATCGCAACTCCTCTGGCACCTTAATCGTGCCGTCAGGCGGTTCTGCTGTAGGAACTGGCAGCGTGTCACCTGTGGAAGCTCCCTCTACCTCAAGAGAGCCTGCATTACCTGGACTAGAAGAGGGTTCGGAGGGAGACGCTGCTGGCTCGGCTGACGGTTCTGCTGCCCTCACTGAGTGTGGCTGAAAAGGAGTGCCCTGGCCGGTCAAGCAAGCAATAAGCAACCCTGCCATGAGGGCCGACAGAAACCGCTGCCAAGATTTCATGCTCAACGTCCTTTGGGAGATTCGATAGTTCTTATGAATGGCTGGAGATGCGTTCTGAGGGCTGTTTCAGCCCTAAATTACCAGCTAGTGATAATGCCGGAAGTTCCTGTGAGACATAACTTATGCTGCCTCGACCTTTGCGTCATCGGGATCACTGATTCTATAATTTTTGTTAAGTCGTGCCGCCTTAAACTTTATGAGTATCGAGTCGATTAAGCCTTATCTGAATTTCATTCATCCTCTAATGATGTGGGGTTTGCTGGCCCTGACCCTCTACGCCTTCTACCTAGGTATGAAGTGGCGCAAAACCCGCCTGTCTGAAGGCGATGCCAAAAAAGAGCTGTTGAAAGGTCGCTTTAATATTCGCCATCACCAAATCGGATCGCTGCTGTTAGCCCTGATGATCGTCGGCAGTATTGGAGGAATGGCGGTCACCTATATCAACAACGGCAAGCTGTTTTTTGGGCCGCACTTGCTCGTGGGGCTGGGCATGACGGGCATTATCGCCACTTCAACCGCGATGGTTCCCTTTATGCAGAAGGGCAATGATACTGCCCGCTATACCCACATTGCGCTGAATGGAGCACTCGTCGGGTTGTTTGGTTGGCAGGCCGTTACCGGGGTACAGATTGTGCAGCGGATTCTAGCCGATTTTTAGACGTAGCGGTAGTCAACACGATAGGTGCCCATAACTAAAGTTATGGGCACCTATCTTTTATCGATTAACAGCTGGAGAAAAAGCGCAAGCACCAGGATTTCCCTTCTGCCCTCTGCCTTCCCATTTCTGCCCTAATCTTCGCTAGCCTGTCCTTTGCCCCAACCAGACCAAAAATGATGTCCGTGGTAGCTCTGAGGCAAAGGCAGGCCTAAAGACTCATGAAAGTCTTCCTGCACTTTACGGGTCAGCCGCTTTGACACCTGCCGGACGATTTGGTTGAGCAGGCGATCGCCCGACACTTTGACCAGTGAACCTGGCAGGGAGTGGATAAAGCGAGGAAACTGAATTTTGACAGTGAGGTGTAGCTCCCATTCTACCTGGGTGCCGATGCCGTTTAGGGCAGCCTCATTGGTAGACTCTTTGAGCTGTAGGGCTGCTCGAAAATCGACGTCGTACCCCGGTGGAGTGTATCCCGGAATGGGAATAGTCTCGATGCGGTAAACACCCTGGTCTTGGGGCAGCAGGTGCAGCCCAATTTGAGGGTCTACCTCGTAACCAAGGGCACCGAAGTGGCCGATTAAGAGGGCATACCCATTTTCGGTAATGGGTTCAACTTCCATCGGCTGGGCACATCGCTTAAACCACTCCTGGTGAACATCCAGGTAGCGGGCAACAGTGGCCGGGTCAGCCGTCATGTCCATTTGCCCGACGTATTGTCCTTCAAAAGCAACGGCGTTCATGAAGCCATCGGTCGCATGAGGGTTTTCGGAACTTTCGATGATCCCGGAGACTGCCTCAATGAACTGATCAGGCGCGGATGAGGAATAGGGGTTGGTCGACGATGACTGCATAGGTGAGCAGAACTAAACCACAATCAGCAAATCAGGAGATGCGCCATTCCCGGGAATCAGTATAAGGTTCCATTGTATGGTTCCTTACCTGACTTAACCAGGTCAGGCACATCCTAATCTGGTCCAAAAGAATGAATCTGTGACGGGTGTCACGGGATGGCAGTCCCTTTACAGAATCAGTCACACCATAACCCGATTCGCAAGAAAGCTTCATAGAGCGATCTACGGAGAAATTCTTTTCTATTTTTGGAATGAGGGTATTTACTACGTAATTTGGCGGTGCCTAGCGAGGTCTAAGACCGATGGCGCTTGAGATTTAGCAGTTCACAATGATTAAACGGGAGGCAGTGTGTCTATGAAAGCCTTTGTAGCAGGAGCAACTGGAGAAACGGGACAGCGAATTGTGCGGACGCTGGTGCAGCGAGGCATACCGGTCAAGGCATTAGTGCGAGATGCGCTGAAGGCGCGCACTATCTTGCCAATCGAAGTGGAGCTAGCCCAGGGAGATGTAACGGATCGTGAGGCGATGCGGCTTGCGATCGCAGACTGCACAGTTTTGCTGTCTGCCACAGGTGCCCGACCCAGCCTAGACCCAACAGGCCCCTATAAGGTGGACTACGAAGGGACGAAAAACCTGGTTGATGCGGCCAAAGAGAGCGGAATTGAACACTTTGTCATGGTCTCTTCTCTATGTACGTCGCAGTTTTTCCACCCGCTCAACCTCTTTTGGCTGATTCTCGTGTGGAAAAAGCAGGCGGAGGAGTACCTGCAAAAAAGCGGCCTGGTCTACACTATTGTTCGTCCTGGCGGCCTGAAGAATGAGGACGCTGATGAACGGCCCCTAGTGATGGCCTCCGCCGATTCTCTCTCCGAGGGTAATGTGCCGCGCTTGAAGGTAGCGGAAACCTGCGTAGAGGCCCTTTTTCAGGCCAACGCTCGCAACAAGATTGTAGAGATTGTGGCTGAGGAGTCGGCAGAGCCAAAATCCTTTCAGGAGCTGTTTGCTCAGGTCGCTTAGGCCTCAAGCGAGGGGTTAAAAGAACCAGCCATAGCTGTGTAGCCCCTTGCCCAGCAGGTTGACTCCCAGATAGCAGACCCATACCACGACAAAACCAGACGCAGCCAAGATAGCGGGGCGACGGCCCTGCCAGCCCTTAGTAATGCGGGCATGGAGGTAAGCGGCAAATACCAACCAGGTGATTAGCGCCCAAGTCTCTTTGGGGTCCCAGCTCCAATAGGAGCCCCAGGCTTCGTTAGCCCAGACGGCTCCGGCAATAATGCCGATAGTTAGCAGGGGAAAGCCCAAGCCGATAATGCGGTAGCTGATGTTGTCGAGCGTGTCGGCTAGGGTCAGCCGTTGGGGTGACAGGGGCTCTGCGGAGGTGGACTGTACTTTTTCTAGGACAGCGGTACCGCCATCAGCAGTGCTCATTGCAGCTGCCGGTTGGGCGACGGTTTCACTATGGCGCTGCAGCTTGACGTTGCGGAAGCTGCCGGTGCCTACAGAGCTACCTTTCAACTCAATCGCCTGACCGCGAGTGACTACCAGAAATGCGATCGCAAGCAGTGCTCCCACCATCAGCGCCGCATAGCTCAGGAGCATGACACTGACGTGCATCATGAGCCAGTTTGACTTGAGCGCCGGAACCAGGGGCTCGGAGGCCTGCATAGTGTCGGGCAAAGTCAGGGTGGCAAAGGCAGCAATGCCCATCGCCACTGGGGCAGTAACGGTGCCTACCAAAGAACTACGGCTCATGCGCTCGGCCACCAGGTGCATAGCTGTTACCCCCCAAGCCAGGGCAAAGAGCGATTCGTAGAGATTGCTCATTGGGAAATAGCCAGCCTCAATCCAGCGAGCCAGCAGCAGAGCTGCCATCGCTAGGTTCGCGACGGCCATGCCTGCAGTGCCTAGGCTGGGCAGCCAGGTGAACCGGGGGAAAGCCGCGCCGCTCCAGTACAGAAGCAGAGTGACAAAGAGAACGGCAAAAGAAAGATTGTCTAGCCAGCCCTGGAGGGTAATCAGATCCATGACGCTGCTTGCAAAATCGCTTGGTTTTATCCTACAGACTTCTATCCTACAGACTTTGAGCAGCCGAATGCTTACTCATCAGTAGGGGGTTGCGAAGTTTCTGGCGTAGGCTCTGTCTCAGGGGCGGCATCAGGATCCGCATCAGGGCTCGCATTGGGGCTTGCATCAGGATCTGGATTGGGGGTGGCATCTTTGAGCTGGGGGAGATCTCCGGGGCGGTTGCCTCGGTTCAGCGCGACAAACAGGTCGTAGCGCACCTGCCGCTCTCCTAGGGCCGTTGCCGTTACGCCAATGCCCTCAACGGCTTGGGAGGCAATGATGCCATCTTGAGGCAGGGGCGGCAACAGCAGATTGTTTTGAGCCTCGGCCATGGCCTTTAAGTTGAGGAAGAAATGGCCGTTGTTGACCCGAGGAGCCTGGGTAGTCGTGAGCTGAAAGAGGCTGTTTTGGGCCAGGGATTGCCGGGGCAGGGGTGCGATCGCACTCTCAATGCCTTCACCCAGCGACAGAAAGACAACATCGCCCTCCAGCCACCCGTAGCTCATGGCGAGCGATTGAAAAGGCGAAGTCCAGCGAGTGACGGCCACTCCCTTTAAGTCCGCTGTGTTGACGGCATAGCGGTACCGAGTTTCCATCACTTCATTAAGCTGAGCCAGAGTGGTCTCGGCGGCTTTGCGATCGCTCGCCTTCAGCATGAGCACCAGGGCCGGATTGGGCAAAGCCTCCTGATCTGGGGTTGCAGCAGAGGCTTGGGGAGGAGCCAAAATCCCCAGGGCAAACTCACCCTGAGTCCAGGGCAACAGGTCTTCTTCTAGCGTGAGGCCAGTGGCTGCCTGCAGACTTACCGACAGGTTCTCGGGGTCAATGGGCAGCAGGCTAGCTAGAGACTGGCCGGCTTTAAGGTCTTCCCAAAACCGCTGGAAGTTACCTCCTGAGGCAAACAGCAGCGCCTCTGTGGGAACCCGCTGGGTTAACTGCGTAGTGCCATTGTCTTGAGGAAAGGTTTGGTCCGTGCCCGGAGGGAGCCAGCTAACGCTCTCTAACCGCACGCCCCGAGCCTCCAGATTGATCGCTCCCACCAGTCCCCGATCTGTTTTGAAGGTTTCTAGTTGAGCCGGGGGCAGCAGGGGTTGGGAAGTGCTGGCTAGGGTTTGTACAGCAGAGGGCACATTGATATAGAAGCGAGAGAAAGCAGCAGAGCCCTTGAGCTGTTCAAACGACCGATTTAGACCGGGCAAATCGACCAGCGACTTGCCTCCTTTAAATGCGTCAATAGAGCGCTCTACCGTGACAAACTGATTGCTTAAAACTACCAGCTCAGTACCCAGCACAGCAGCGTAGAGAGTTGTCCCCTCAGCGCCTGCTAGCGGCTGGATGGCCACCCCCTTATAATCTTGAGCTGCTCCCGCCTGGGATCGCTCGATTTGGGCTGAGAATCGCGCCTGAGCCTCTGCCGGATCGGCGATGGGCACAATCATCAGGGTGTTGGCGACATCCTCAGGCAGCGGTAGGGGGGTAGGCTCAGTGTCAGTGCCCTCTTGGTCGGGCAACACGGCAACCGTTACCTCTGGCCCCACCCAAGGCTCAATATCAGCAGCGAAGGTCAAACCGTTATCGGTGAGAATGCGATCGCGCCACTTAGCCAAGAACTGGTCAAACTGCTCTTGGGTCTTGGGGGTGCCAAACTGCCGCAGCCTGCGCCACTCCGCCTCATCGGTGCTGAGGGAAAAGGCCATGACCGCATCTTCAGGAACAGCCTGCACCCCAACCGGCAGATTTTGGGCCAGTGTATTGCGGCGAGACAGCCCCCAATAGGCCACTGCCCCTCCCCCTATTAGCAACAGGGCAGCCCCAACCGTCAGCAAAAGAGGAGGTCTTTTAGAAAGAAACATGTGTGTACCCGTCTACCCTTCCGCAGATGCCCTGCCACTTTAGCAAAGAAATTCTGTCATAGGGTATGCCCGCTGTGCCAGACACCAAGTCCCTAAAACCACTGGTTTACCCTCGGTTTGAGCACTTCTTCAGGGGCCTCGATCGGTATCCAGGTGCCGTCTACCTTACAGGTCAGCGCAGCTGTCAGCTGGAGAAAGCACTATCGCCGGAAGCTAAAGTCGTAGCCAGCGTATTCATCGCCCTCGTAAAGAATCACCAGCCAAGTCTGCGGGTCAAACGCCAAAGGATAGGCTTCCCGCTCAGCTACAGCGCCTTCACGAACTTCAACTGAAGACATTAAACAGAAGGGTTCGGCGATTACCTGCCGCACGGCTTCTTTAGCTGAGCGCTCAGGAACAGAAAGCAACTCAGAAAGCTCGGTGCGGGAAAGAACTGACTGTGCCTGCACCTCCTGCTGGCAGACCTCGGCTTTGGCAGGGGCTTGCGACTTAAAATTCTGCGGCAGCAAAAAGGCCATCAGCGCCAGCATCATCGTCCCCCCGGCCAGAACATAGCCACCGGGCCTGCCCCTTCGCGGGGGGACAGCATGGGGAGACGCTGGGTGAACTACAGACCTAGCCGGTGCTACTGGGCGCTGCCGAGCCAGCACTGGTCTGGGAACTGACGGCTTTGCCGCCCCTGCTCCAGTCCCGCCATCTAGAGCAGGCACAGATCTGGGCAACGCGTGCTGTTGGTAATAGTGATTGGAGTGAGACTGGCGATGGTAGTCAGATTTTGGGTGCTGAGGCTTTGAGTACTGGAGCTTTGAGTGCTGGGGCTTTGGGTACTGGTACTGAGACTCGGAAAGGCTAGTTCTGTCGTTATCTCGATAGGGAGTCATGGGGGGACTTCTCTAAGCAAACTCAGTTGAGTATAGAACACTTGTACTATACCATCAACCCTTCGACAGAAATTTTTAGGCCCCAAGGTGGACTTAGGCAAGCGTCCTCCCGCGCCGGGCCGCTTCACCGTAGAGTCGCCACGTGCTCTTGAATCTGGCTTTGAATCAGCCCGTCCATAGCAGGAACGAAGCTTACCCGCAAAGCCGTTGCAGAGACCACAACCAGTAAAACTGCGCCGAGACGATGACACCACATAGCTGTAACTGGAGGAGACGATAGGAAACACAGTGCCATGACCTCTCAGCCTTCAAAAAGTGCCCTACCGACAAAAAATCTTGCGCCTTTGTGTAAAGTGATTAGTCACATAACAGCTTAGACGTCCTCTATGAACTCAATCCTCAGAGCGGCGCTGCTATGATGCATCTAATTCAACCGTAGGCTTTCGAGAACGACGCAGCTAATCCCGATGAAAGACCCGATTCTCGACGTTCGCAATCTCAAGGTTCAGTTTCAGATCGACGACCGCATTATCCCCGCTGTCGATGGCATTTCCTTTCAGGTGCAGCGAGGGCAAACCCTGGGGATCGTGGGCGAGTCTGGATCGGGTAAATCGGTGACGTCTCTGGCTGTGATGGGCCTAATTCCCAACCCTCCCGGCAAAATTGTGGACGGAGAAATCTTGTTTCAAGACGGGGTTGTGCAAGACGGTAGCCGGGGAGTGAGCCCAGTTGATTTGAGCCGCCTTTCGCCTAGCCAAATGCAGGCTTACCGGGGCGGCAAAGTCTCGATGATTTTTCAAGAGCCGATGAGCTCGCTAAACCCGGTTTATACCTGTGGCTTTCAGCTGACTGAGGCGATTTTGCGGCACCAAAACGTCTCTAAGGAAGAGGCGCAGCGGATTGCGATCGCAGGGCTGCAGGAAGTCAAACTGCTGCCCTCGGACAGTGAACTGCAGGCGGTTGTGCTCAAGAGCCAGCCCAAGCTTACCGACCGGCAGGCGCAGCAAGAAGTTAATCGCCGCAAGCAGGCTATTCTCAACCGCTATCCCCATGAATTGTCGGGCGGCCAGATTCAGCGGGTGATGATTGCGATGGCGATCTGCTGCAATCCCTCGCTGCTGATCGCCGACGAACCGACTACGGCTCTCGATGTGACGGTGCAGGCCACTATTCTCGATCTGCTGCGGGAACTGCGCGACCGGCGCGGCATGTCTCTAATCTTTATTACCCACGACCTGGGCATCATTGCTGAAATTGCTGACCAGGTGGCAGTGATGTACCAGGGCAAAATTGTTGAAGCGGGGCCAGTCTGGGAGATCTTCTCCAACCCTCAGCACCCTTATACGAAGGGTCTATTGGCCTGTCGCCCCAAGCCCGATCAGCGGCTGCGGCGACTGCCTACAGTGGCTGACTTTATGGAGGTCGAAACTACCAGCAGCGGGCAGGTGCAGATTCGCGAAAAGGTGCTGGATGAAAGTAAAGTTATCCAGTTTCGAAGCGAGATTAGCGAAACTGAGATTCGCGATCGCATGACTCAGCTGGAGCAAAATGCCTCCCTGCTCACTGTAGAAAACCTAGAGGTGGGATATCCGGTTCGGGGAGTTTTTGGCAACACGCAACGCTACGTCATGGCGGTCAATAAGGTCTCTTTCCAAATTCACCAGGGAGAAACCTTTGGTCTGGTGGGCGAGTCGGGCTGCGGCAAAACTACCCTGGGCCGAGCTTTGCTGCGGTTGGTGCCTACTCTCGGTGGCCGCATTTGGTTTGACGGCAAAGATGTTCTCGGTCTAGACAATCGTCAGCTGCGGGTTTTGCGCCGAGATATGCAGATCATTTTTCAGGACCCCTTTAGCTCTCTCGATCCGCGCATGAACGTGGGGGATGCGATCGCAGAGCCGCTAAAGATCCACAAAGTGATTAAGAGTCGTCGTCACCAGCAGGAGCGGGTGAGCTATCTGCTGGAGCGAGTAGGTCTGTCCGGCGACTGCATGAACCGTTACCCCCATGAGTTCTCGGGGGGGCAGCGTCAGCGCATCTGCATTGCCCGCGCTCTGGCCTTAAACCCCAAGTTCATCATTTGCGATGAGTCGGTGTCGGCACTGGACGTGTCGGTGCAGGCTCAGGTGCTCAATCTGCTCAAAGAGCTGCAGAGTGAGTTTAACCTGACCTACATCTTCATTTCCCATGACCTAGCGGTAGTCAAGTTTATGAGCGATCGCATTATGGTGATGAACCAGGGACAGATTGAAGAAATTGGTCCCGCTGAGCAGGTCTACCGCCAGCCTCAGCAGCCCTACACCCGCCAGCTCATCAGCGCCATTCCGATTGGCAGCCTAGATCGCATTCAGGAACTGCAGGCTACTCGCAGTCTGGCCAGTTAAACTACCTGCCTTGCGACAGGGTAGGTGAGGGCATAGTTTTGCTTTTTATAAATATTGCGATCGCCTGCTGGCATCAAGCAAGCTAAACCACTGAAGCCCACCTTCCTCAGCGCAGGGCTGCCGCTGCTGCTTTAAGCGGAGGCAGCAAATCTAGCGGCACCTGTAGCTGGTTGAGCCCTACGGAATTATTCACTCCGGCGCTAGCAGGGCCGTGGTAGTCACTGCCTCCGGTCATGAGCAAACCATAGTCCTCGCAGGCTTCCTCTAGCTTCCGCTCGTCGCTGGGGCTGTGGTGAGGGTGGTAAACTTCAACGCCTTTCAGCCCAGCCTCTACCAGCTTGGGCAAAATTGTCTGCACAGTGCCACCGCGAAACAGGTAAGGGTGAGCCCACACCGGCACAGCCCCACAGTCTAGCAGCAGACGGATGCCGTCTTCGGCTGAAAACTTGTCGTACTGCACATAGGCTGGCCCTCGTTCTCCCAGCCAACGGGTAAAGGCTTCTTGGTTAGAGCTTACGTAGCCCGCTTTAACCAGAGCAGCGGCAACGTGGGGCCGACCTGGGGCCATGTTGCCCGACATCGACGGCAGCTCGATGGGGTAGCCTAGCGCTGCCAGTTTTTCGACCATTTCACGGGCTCGCCGATGCCGCCCAGCAATTCGCTCTTGTAGCGGTGGCTCCAGCTTGGCTCGGTCGGGGTAGAAGCCCAGAATGTGAAGCGAACGGTCGTTATAAACGGTGCTGAGTTCCAGCCCCGGCACAATCTCTAGCGGCGTATCAGCAGCCGCTTGAAAGGCATCGTCCCAGCCTGCCAACGTGTCGTGGTCGGTGATGGCCAAGGCTTTAACGCCCGCCTTGAGGGCAGCAGCAATCAGTTCCTGCGGGGTAAGAGTGCCATCGGAGTAGGTGGTGTGGCAGTGGAGTTCTAGCATGTTGCGTGGGGGAGGAGGACGGGAGACAGGGGACACCGGAACGGGGGAGAAGGGCAGCACCAGGGAAGGTTGAGGAGGCTCTTACCTTCTACCCTTTACCTTTAATCCTTTCTTCCCTCTCCCAACTGTTCAAAAGCTACCTGTACAAGCTGCTGGGCTTTTTCATCTAGGGCTAGCCAGTCTACGTCGCCGACTTCGTCGAGCAGGTGGGGATCGACTTCGGCTGGGGTGTCAGGGTCGTAGTGGGTGAAGCAGACTTGGTAGCAGAGGTTCCAGACGTCGATGCGCTGGGTGTGCTCTCCTTGGCTGAGTCGCAGTTCGTAGCCGGGGAAGGGCATGGGCAGGTGGCTTAGCTGTTCCTGCAAGTGCTGGGCTGCTTCTGGGTCGGCGTCTTCTAGTTGGGCGGCGATTTGGCGGACTTGCTCTTGTTCGGCGGTGGTGGTACCTTCGGGCCAGAGCAGGTGCTCCTCGTAGGTACCTATCCAGTTGGAGGCTTCCATCGCCTTGCGCAGGTTGTCTACAACTCGAATCAGCACTGGCTGCAGCAGCTGTTCGGCCTGGTGCTGCTGGAACGGGTCGGCAAAGGTGGGCATGGGTTTCATTAGGGCACCCCGCAATACTTCACAGTCAGATGACTCTCCGGAAAGAGCTGACTAAACTCTTAATAGGGTCATAGAGACTCTATGCCTATCGTAATGCCCCGTCGTAAATCCTATTCTTTTCCTTTGACTGTGGAAAACCGGCTACTGCAGGCAATAGTGTTAATTGGCTCGGTCTTGCTGCTGCTGGTGATTCTGCAAATTTTGCTGCCCTGGCTGGTCTTGGCGGCCCTGTTTGGCGCGGTTTTTTGGCTTTGGCAACGGCAGCAGCAGCGGCAGCAGGATTTGCACCAGCTTTTTTATCAGCTGATTCGCTCTAGCGGTGGTCGTATTAGCGTGTTGGATTTTGCGATCGCAGCCCGCCTCACCGGCCCCCAGGCCCGCACTTTTCTCGATGCTCGTGCCCGCGAGTTTTATGCCAACTTTGAGCCGACGGAGCAGGGCGATATTCTCTACACTTTCTCTTCGCCGGGAATTCAAACGGGGAGTGAGGGGGCACTTGCGATCGCAGTAGATCCCAGCTCAGTTCCCGAGCCGCCCATTTTGCCAGATCAACTGGCCGCCCGACTGAAGTGTTCAACCGCTCTGCTGCACCAGAAGAAATGGGCCACCGATTTTGGCTCCTGGTCGGGCGAACGAGACCCAGAGGGGCAGTCCTGGAGGTATGATCCGTTGGCCGATCAGTTTTTTCCGCTGGCCTAAGCGACCGTGATAAAGAGTCGGTAAGCCTTTGCCGCTTACCGTAAACCTTGTCCGGAGGCGCAGGCGACCCATAGGAAAGTTAAATCAAAAGATTGGTCGAGGTGCTTTACAAAGGTACACCTCGTTTCTGAGCATAGAGAAGGTTTGTCATGCACCTTAGGAGCAGGAATCTGTGGAACGGACGTTTTTGATGATTAAGCCCGATGGGGTTCAACGGAACCTGGTCGGAGAAATCATTCGCCGCTTTGAAACCAAAGGCTTTACCCTGGTTGGCCTGAAATTGATGACAGTTTCCCGCGAACTGGCTGAGGAGCATTACGGTGTACACCGGGAGCGGCCCTTTTTTGCTGGGCTAGTTGACTTCATCACCTCTGGCCCAGTCGTAGCCATGGTTTGGGAAGGCGATGGCGTGATTGCCTCGGCCCGCAAGATCATTGGGGCCACCAACCCGCTGACCGCAGAACCAGGAACCATTCGAGGCGACCTTGGTGTAACCATTGGCCGCAATATCATTCACGGTTCTGATGCCCCCGAAACCGCCCAGACTGAAATCGCCCTCTGGTTCAAACCTGAGGAACTGGCGTCTTGGGAACCTACCCTTAAAGGCTGGCTGTACGAATAATTCTCCTAGCAGAGACGCGATCAATCGCGTCTCTGCTGAGAAATTTCATTTAGGATGAGAGCTGTCTCGATTCACAGGGATGATTGGGTCTTGAGCTTAGCGGAATTTGGACTGCTGCTAATTGCTGTAGTAGCGAGCTCCCTGGGGCAGATTTTTTTGAAGCTGGGTGCCCTAAAGCTGGGTGCGGTTACCTCAGACAACGCCATAGGCCACATTCTCAAAATTGCTACCACCCCCGCCCTGGTTGCCGGACTGATGGCCTATGGGGTTGGGGCTATTCTGTATATTCTGCTGCTGACGCGGGTAAAGTTGTCTGTTGCCGCGCCTTCAGCCTCTTTAATTTATTTAATCTCGGTGCTGGCGGGCTATTTTGTCTTCAATGAATCGATCTCCTTGGGGCGAGCAGTAGGGCTAGGTCTAATTGTGTGCGGAGTGGCCCTGGTTGCTTCCCGATAGGCCGAGAATACAGGGGCATCCGTAGCACTCTAGCCAGTGATGCAAACGACTTTATAGAGGCTTTGGTCAGCCTACTCAACAGAGCAGCTCTCTTGGTCACAGATGACGGTGCTGGGAACAGTCCCCTCAGGAACGACGGTAAAGCCGCCTACGCTGATGCCTGAGAGACCATACTGCTCGCGCAAGACTTGATTGAAGCTGGCAATGATTTCGGGAAGCTGCTTTTCTAGAGCAGAGCGGAGTTGATCGGCTTCGGGTGGTGGGTTTCCGACGGCTTCGACAGGCATATTTTTTGCAATAGGTGAGTACGTTTATTGTACGGCCACGGCAAATCGCAGAGTTCTGTCTTGAGTTTTTTGCCTAGCGTTCTGGGCGTGTGAGGATAGCCCGCCAATCGCTGCAAGCCTTGACAAGCCGGGGTTTCTGAGGTCGTCAGCAGGTGTTACGAAACAGACTGACAGCTCATTGCAAATCCCTTTTAATGCTGGCTAATAGTAAACCAAAATTAAGCTATGCAAAGCTTTCTTGCTCAGTGAGCTCAGTTTTTTGACTTGAGGGTTGCACAATCCAAGTTTTTCTGCTGAAATGTAAACATAGATTTGGCTATATCAAGTGGCTAGGTCATATTGACTGTAATCAATGGCAAGGCGCGGAAAACGTTGAGTGCTCTAGTAGCTCCGTAAAGAACCTAAAGCATCCAGCCGTTATCAGGCGTTCAGGCCAATGAAATAGTCACCAAGCCAGTTTTGACTGTAGTCGTAATCTCCTCATTAACTCCTGTATTTTGTGGGTGAGGCTACCTCACCCATTTTTTTTGCCGCTTAGCCGCTCGCACGTTGTCTAAGTTATGCAGGGTTCGTTGAGTATCTGGGTGAGACTCCCCCAGTAGCTGCAGTTGTTTTGTCAGGGCCTGTTGCAGTAGGTTAATCG
Source organism: Pseudanabaena sp. FACHB-2040 (assembly GCF_014696715.1). Taxonomy (NCBI): domain Bacteria; kingdom Bacillati; phylum Cyanobacteriota; class Cyanophyceae; order Pseudanabaenales; family Pseudanabaenaceae; genus Pseudanabaena; species Pseudanabaena sp. FACHB-2040. The sequence goes on along the minus strand of NZ_JACJQO010000002.1, from coordinate 129,945 downwards.
CCTGGTCAAAACGCCTCAAACGGGCATAGAGAACGCCCAGATTATTTAGACCACTGGCAAAAGTTGGATGCTCCTCTCCTGAAATTCGCCTGATCATCTCTAGCGACTGGGTGTATAAGCTTTCCGCTTTGCGATAGCGCTCCTGAATCCGATAGAGCTCTGCTAGATTGTTTAGACTAGTTGCGATCGCAACATGTTCTTTTCCAAACAGTCGCCGCCTCATATTGAGCACCTGCGTATGCAGAGCTTCGGCTTCTTTGTAGCGCTTTTGGGCACAGTAGAGTTGAGCCAAGTTGTTCAAGCAAGTAGCAACAACAGCATGCTCGCTGCCAAGCAGTCGCTGAGCCATCGCCAGAGCTTTTTGGTACAGGGGCTCAGCTTCGCTGCAGCGTCCTTGGCAGCGGTAGAGATCAGCCAAATTGTTCAGACTGGTAACTACTGAAAGATGATCGTTTTCGGGTGGATGCTCTTCTACAAGAGCCTTCTGGTACAGCATTTCAGCTTCTTCTAAGCGCCCCAGGGAGCGATAGAGGGCAGCCAAATTGTTTAGCCCTGTAGCCCGGGTTGGGTGCTCTTCCTTAAATAGCTGGCTAATCTTCTCGATAAACTGCTGGTAAAAAGCTTCTGCCTTCTCGACGTAGCCCCGGTGCCTGTAAATCAGCGCTAAGTTATTCAAGCTAAAAGCCACATCTGGGTGGGTTTCCCCAAACCGCTGTTGGGTCGCTACCAAACAAGCCTGCCACCAGGGTTCAGCCAAGCTAAAAAGCCCTTGGCTTTGGTAAAACCGACCCAACCCAATAAAAGGCCAAATCAAATTTTCATCACTCAACCGATTGGGATGGTGCTGAACGACTTCAGCTAAATGGCCTGAGATCGGGGATAGTGCCACCGTCATCTCAGGCGTCAACTCCTGAGGAATTGCGCGGGCAATCCCAGCCAAAGTGGCAGCTAGGGCCCGCTCCAAAATCTGCTGTGGAATGATTGATTCTGCGCCGAGCGCTAGCTTTTCGCGGAAGAATGTTCTAATCAACGGATGCAGCGATAGTGCGGGTACAGGGGCCTGAGCGGGCTCTAGCAAAGCAAAGGATTGGAGCTGCTCAAGAGACGGGCGAATACAGTAGTTCTCGCCAGTTATTCCCTGCAGAGCCCATTCAGCTGGGTCGAGAGGAATGGCCTCTGGCGCAAAGAGGCTTAGCAGGCAAGCCGCACTCTGAGTTTCAGGTTCTAGAACCGCCCAGATTAACTCCAAAACAGCTCTCAATCTAGAGCCGGCCATCTCCCGAAAATGAACGCTATAGCCAACATTCTGGGCTTGGTGTCGCTCAATTAAATCTAGCTGTGCCTGAACTTGAGCAGGAGAGGGCTTTGGCGGTTGGGCTAGGTATGCTGCTAACAGCTTGAGGGTCAGGGGAAGCTGGGCTGACCACTGACAAAGAGCTGCTGCCGCTTTCGTTGCCGCTGTATTTTCTAGGGAGGTTGCGACTTTATCAGGGTAGAGGAGCTGGAGAGAGGTGGTGGGCGATAGCCCTTCTAAAATTAGGGTAGAGCTGCGAGGAACCAAATCTGGCTCAAGACTCGTCACAATAATATGAAACTGATTTGCCTGCGGCAGTAAAACTCTGCGGCAGGTTGCCAAGTCAGTCGCTTCATCAATAACAATCAGCACCCGCTCGTCTGGTCGCCAGTGCTGCCAGCACCAGTCTAACTGCTGCGGCAGAGTGAGCACAGATCCTGCCAACGTCGAAGGCGGTTCTAGCTCTAGCTGGTATTTAACAAACTCAAGCACCTGTTCCTCAATGCGGCCCACCTGAGCGTTAATCCAGCAAATACCGCCAGGGTATTCGCTCCAATAAGTTTGGGCATATTGAAGCGCCAGTTCTGTTTTGCCAATACCGGATGAGTAGTCGGTTGGAGCAATTGTGACTCGCCCTCCGTGCTGCAGCTCATGCCGCAGCCTCTGTAGGGCTTGGCCGCGGCCAATGAAACGGGCTGTACCTTGATGCGGAAGGTTGTGGGGAACGGAGATAGAGGCACCTGGCATGGGGTGTGACAGTTGTAAACACTCTGATGGAAAAATAGACCCTAGACATACAGAGGGAAAAGGGATTGCTCCCCTAATGCCCCAACAGAGAAGCGCTAAAGCTTCTGGGGCTCCAGATTTAAGCAAAATATTTCAGATATATCCTAAGGAGGATGCATGGTGATATTACTGGCTATTGCCAAGAAAATCTGTTGTTTCAAGCAAATCTTTCTATTCCAGCAGAACTGTATATCTAATTAGGTCTAAGCTGGCCTTGGGAACTGTGATCCCAGCCTCTTCGCAGACCTTGTAACCCATAGTGTTGTTCTGCGAGCTGTTTGGAAGTTCAACTTCTTAAGTTTTAGCACTGATGTATTTGAAGTTTCAGTGTGACAATTTCTTGCAGAGTGGCCGTTGGAGATCGGTGAGGGATACATAAGGATGACCTTGATCTCTTTTATCTCTCAATGGCTTCAGTTAAAGTTCTTTGTGCTCTCCCCGTTGGCCTAGCGCTTATGCTGCTGGGTTGCACCCCGCCCGAAGGAAATCGCTCCTCGCAAAGCCCTACCTCAGCCAGTACTTCGGCCTCTACAGCAGCTCAGACTGGTTCTGACTCGGCCTCTCTATCTCCAGGGCGTTACTGCTATGGAATTGAATCTGAAGATCTCAGTGGCGTTATCCGTTTGGCGGTGGAGGAAAGCCAAAGCGTGACTGGAGACAGCAGCGCGACCATCCATGCTGATTCGGAGGGCTATTACTCGTCTTATGCTCAGAAGCTAGAGGGGATCTTGCGGGCGGGACAAATTTCAATGGATGTCACGACCTGGATTGAGTATGACCTGCAGGAGAGCCAGGAAGTGTGGACAGTGACTCCAGAAACCCTTAAAACTGAGCAGAGAACTTTTACAGCTATCGACTGTGCCACTGCCCAAGAGCGGTTTGTGGGCCCAGATGGGCTAGAGGCGTCTGACTTGCTAGAGGGAGTAACGATTCGCCCTCAGCAGGTGCAATTTGAGCCAGGAACGTCGTCTGTGGTGCTAGAAGGCGCTGTAGTACAGGGCGAACGAAACGTTTACCGAGTGGATGCTCAGGGGGGGCAGCAAATGTTTTTAGACATCACTTCTCTCGAAGATAATGCTGTCTTTGATGTGATCTCGCCCAGTGGATTTGTGCTGGAGCGAGAGAGTACCTCTGGAGATGTGCTGCTATCCCAGACTGGGGAATATCAGGTCGTAGTCGGAGGAACTCGGGGCAATGCTGCCTACACTCTAAAGATAGATATTCCTTAGCTGGGTAAATTAAACTTAGGTAGCGTATTCAATCCGTGAGGTGACGGTAATGCGAGGACTGACAGCTGTTGGATTTTTGGTGGCCTTTTCAATAGTGGGCGTTTTAGCGATTCAGGGCATGAAGTCTGAAGCGTCTAGAACTGCACCTACCGGGGCTATTGATCGGGCTCAAGGTGCGGCCGAGACAATGGAGAAACAGGCCGAAAAGCTGCAGCCGGATCTCGATCGGTAGCCGTACCTCCTTAAGGTTCTGCTTCTGTCAGGATTTCGTAACAAGACAGGACGGCTTCTGGAACTGATCGAGGCCGTCCTGTCTTGCTGTCAATAAATACCCAATCGGTTTCTCCTGGCGCTAAGACGATGTTGTCTTCCAGGCGCAGGAATTTGTACTTGCGGCGTGAACGGGCTTTGCGAAAATCGGCTATCCAGGTGAGAATGCGGATGCGATCGCCTGCGAATCCAGGCCGGAGATACTCAATCTGATGGGAGCGAGCTACCCAGGTGGCCCCAACCTGCTGCGTGGCCTGGGTGCCGCCAACATGGTTGGAATGTGCGATCGCAACATCCTGCATCCACTGCACATAGGCAACGTTGTTGATATGGTTGTTTTCGTCGATGACCTCGGTGGGCACGACGAACTCGTACTGGTAAATCGGAGCCATAGGGCGAGAAACGATCGGGAAACGGCTCCACTGAGACTAGGTTTGATCGGCTATCGGTTGCTCAGTATGCGCACTAGCCAGATCGCGAGCAGGGCCAGCACCAAGTAAGCGATCATCGCCACCAAAATATTCACATCGAAGATGTGAGTGTTGCCGTCGAAGGTTGGGCTGATAAATAGGGTGGAGAAGGGCGCTACGAAGGGCTGCGACAGACTGTAAATAAAGCCTGCAAAGGTGTTGTCGGGGTTGGCGGCGGTCAAGCGCAGTAAAAAGCGCAACCCCAGCAGAATTTGCAGGGCTCCTACCAGATAGGTAATGCCCCAAATGATTCTATGAACAATAGCTCGGCGACGGGCTCTAGCAAACTGATCTTCTTCAAACCGCAGCCGCTGGTACTCGCGCTCCTGAGATTCCTGGCGCATTCGCTGCTGAGCTATCTCGTAGTTGTAGGCAGGAGGCTGGTCTGACGAATAGGCGCGATCGCGATCGGACGGACGATCAGAGTGACTCACGGGTTTGCCTGAAACTTTCACTTCTATCTATAAGAATGCCAGATAGTCATCTAATTACGTCTTCCGGCAGACACATTTCAGTAGATTGTCCTAGAAAAGGGACATTCGCCTCTGCTTGCTGGGAGTTATGAAGTAAAAAATTGTCTACGATGCTTTAATGCTTTCAGCTGTGTGCAAAGACCGTGACCGACTTTTTTCAGCTCATCTTTTATGGCATTGTGTCAGGGAGTATTTTGGCGCTGGGGGCTATCGGCGTTTCGCTGACCTTTGGAATTTTGCGATTTGCCAACTTTGCCCACGGCGACCTGATGACCATTGGGGCCTATTTTGCTTTCACCCTAGGGGTGACGCTAGGCTTGCCCTTCTGGCTGGGCTTCCTGGTGGCCTGCGGGGCAACAGCCCTGACGGCGGTCGTGACAGACAAGCTGGTGTTTCGCAAGCTGCGCCGTCGGCCGCCGGTGATTCTGCTGATTTCGTCCTTTGGCATTGCGCTAATTTTCCGCAGCCTGATTCAGTTGGTCTGGGGTTCTAACCAGCTGGTTTACCGGCAGGGCATTCAGCGCCCCGTGGCTTTGGCCGGGCTGAACCTCCGCCCCGATCAGATCACTATCGTGCTGGGAGCGGTTGGGCTAATGCTGGGGCTGCACCTGTTTCTGCAGTACACCAGAACCGGCAAAGCGATGCGGGCGATGGCCGATAATGTTGATCTGGCTAAGGTGACGGGCATTGATACGGAGCGAGTCGTCACCTGGACTTGGGTTTTGGGCGCGATTATGGCCTGTGCTGCAGGGGTGTTTTTAGGACTAGACACGCAGATTAACCCAGTGATGGGCTGGCGGGTGCTGCTCCCAATCTTTTCGGCCACGATTCTGGGCGGCATCGGCAGCCCCTATGGTGCGATCGCAGGTGGGTTGGTGCTGGGCTTGGCCTCTGAACTCTCGACTCTATTTATCTCCCCAGAGTATAAGGCTGCCGTTGCCTTTGCCATTCTGGTCGCTATGCTAATTGTGAGGCCCACAGGTCTCTTCGGGGGACGGTGATGATTAACTATCTAATTTTCTTTCTGACTCTATCTAGCATCTACGCCGTGCTCTCTTTGGGCCTAAATATTCAGTGGGGCTATGCTGGCATTCTCAATATCGGCATTGGCGCATTTTTTGCCATAGGTGCCTACTCTAGCGCGATTGTAACTACGCCTGACAGCACCAACTACCTGGGTGGCTTTGATGCCCCTTTTATTGTGGGGGCTATCGTGGCGATGGCGATTGCTGGGCTGCTGGCCTTTTTAATTGGCCTGGTCACGGTGACGCTGAGATCGGACTATCTTGCGATCGCAACTATCGGCATCTCCGAAATCGTCCGATTAGTGCTCAAGAATGAAGCCTGGCTGACCAATGGTGTTCGCGGTATTGCAGGCATCCCCGATCCCTGGCTGGCCGGTACGCCACTGACGTTTTTGATTCTGCTGGTGCTGGTGCTGGCCCTTGTCTTTTGGATTAGCGATCGCGCCTATCGGGCTCCCTGGGGCCGGGTGCTGCGGGCCATTCGAGAAGACGAACCGGCCACTATGGCAGCCGGTAAAAACGTCTTGAGCTTCCGGCTACAGGCCTTTGTCTTGGGATCGATGGTGATGGGCCTGGCCGGTGCCCTCTATGCTCACTTCGTCGGCTTTATTAGTCCCGAAGCCTTTCAGCCCGAATTTGCCACCTTTATTGTCTGGGTCATGCTGATTGCAGGCGGCAGCGGCAACACCCGAGGAGCCATTTTAGGAGCCTTCGCTATCTGGGGCATTTGGTCGGGCACCGAAATACTTACCTCTAATGTGTTGCCCCCTGACTGGATTACCCGGGCCAGCGCCCTACGGCTGCTGCTAATCGGTGTGCTGCTGCAAATTATTCTGCTGGCTCGCCCTGAAGGGCTCTTGCCAGAGCAGCCGCCTCAGCCAATCGATCCCGACAAACCCCGTCGCTGGCGCATTCGCGGCTAGCAAATTCGCTCACACAGGCCCTCCCGCACAATCTCTACCCCCTGCAAACCCATCTCCTATGGCATCCTGAAAGCAGCTTGTAGGAGAGTGTATGGCTGCAATCGGGGAAGAAAAGCGCAAAGTGGTGGTTGTGGGGGCGGGTTGGGCCGGCTTGGGCTCTACTTACCACTTAGCCAAACAGGGCTACGACGTGACGCTGCTAGAAGCAGGTCCCTATCCGGGCGGGCTAGTGGCGGGGTGGCAAACTGCCGGAGGCCGTTCTGTAGAAGCGGGCATCCACGGATTTTGGTACCCCTACCGCAACATTTTTTCGCTGACCGACGAACTGAAGATTCAGCCCTTTACGCCCTGGACTCAGTCTTCTCAATATTCGCCTCACGGCCTAGAGGTTGAGTCGCCGCTGTTCCAGGCTATGCCCTATCTGCCTAGCCCATTAGGAACGTTTCTCTATACCCGCTTTCAGCGGCTGCCTCTGGTAGATCGGCTCTCAGCCCTGCCCCTGCTCTATGCTGTCGTGGACTTCGACAACTCCCGCGAAGCTTGGCAGCGCTACGACGCGATTACGGCCCGCGAACTGTTTAAGCAATATGGGGTATCAGCTCGGCTCTACAAAGAATCTTTTGAGCCGATGCTGCTAGTGGGCCTGTTTGCCCCAGGGGAGCAGTGCTCTGCCGCTGCCGCTTTGGGCATGCTCTACTACTTTATCTTGGCCCACCAGCCTGACTTTGACGTGCGCTGGTGCCGGGGTACGGTGGGTGAGCAGATTTTTCGCCCCTGGGTGCAGCAGATCGAGCAGGCCGGGGGCCGCATTCTGGCTAACCACCGCGTTACCGACGTGATCGAGGGTTTAGAAAACCAGATTACAGCAGTGGTCTGCGGCGACGAGACGTTTGAGGCCGATGCCGTGATCTTTGCCGTAGGCATTACCGGCATGAAGAAGATTGCCGCTAGCAGTCCAGCCCTGCGCCGCCGCTCAGAGTTCCGGAATCTCAGTAACCTGGGCGCGGTGGATGTGCTGGCGACCCGTCTTTGGTTTGACCGCAAAGTTCACATTACCCATCCTTCCAATGCCTGCTTTGGCTTTCATCCCACTACTGGCTGGACTTTCTTTGATCTCAATGCCCTTCACGATGAGTACCGAGATGAGCCCGGTTCGGTGATTGAGGTGGACTTTTACCACGCCAATCAGCTGCTTAATCTAGATGATGAGGAATTGATCCCCTTGGTGCAGCGGGATTTAGCTGGCTGTATTCCGGGCTTTCGTCAGGCTCAGGTGGTAGATGCTGGTGTGGTGCGACTGCCTCAGGCCGTGAGCCATTTTGCGCCGGGCAGCTACCGCTACCTGTTGCCGGGGATCACGCCTTTTAAGAACGCCTTTATGAGCGGCGACTGGATCGACACCCGTCACGGCTCTTGGTCGCAGGAAAAAGCCTATGTTACGGGTCTAGAGGCGGCTAACCAGGTAATCGCAACGCTGGGGCAGGGGCAACCGGCCTCCATCTTGCCCATTATTCCTGATGAGCCTCACATTCAGCTAGCCCGTGGTGTGAATCGGGGGTTGCGATCGCTCCTCCACCAGAGCCTACCCGCTTTTTGGCTGCCTTAAGTCAAAACCTGAGTGCAACATTACTAAGAGTCAAGGGCAGTCAGAGAATGTAACGAAGTCAGAACTATTGTTTCAGGCTCGCAATTCTGTAGCCTTTGATACAGTTTGGCTTGCTATTGTAAAAGGGTAAGGGAACAGAGACATCCAAAACGCCGGAGGAACCGATATGTCTGTTAACGACCAAGCACGCGCCCTGATGATGCGTCACCACCAAATGGTCAAGAACCGTCAGCAGTCGATGCTGACTCGTTCTAACGTCGAAATCGGTATGCCCGGAGATCTTGAGCACTGGAGCCACATTCAAGGTAAGCCCAGCGCCGACGCTAGCCGCTCTTATGATCGCAGCGGGTCTGCCCTGAGCTAGAGCGCTTCACCTACAGGCTTGTCGTTGACGAGTAGCCTCGTTGACGATAAAACAACCGCCCAGACCATTCATTTGGCCTGGGCGGTCAGGTGTTTAAGAGCCTTTCTCCTTAAGCTCTACCTGAGTCGAAGGGGCTACAACGCTATCAAACAAGATCACGTAGGTGCCTTGGGGGATCAGCCGTCGCAGCACTTGCACGTGGGCATCGGCATCATTGCGCCGCCGAAACCGGGCGACGGTAATGCGCTGCATTTAGGGCAGCAACCGCACAATACACCAGGGTGAGAGAGCATCGCGGTAGGGTGTGAAGCTACTGGCTAGGGCGTTGAGAACTGGTTTTGGACAGGTCAAAGGTTCAGCCGCCGAGGGTGGCTGTTGGGCTGGTATCATGAATGCACCTCCCGTTTAGGGATATAGGACGTAGTCGCTCCGAAGTTTTCCAGGCTCCCGGAGCGACTGCTTTTTGACTAGACAAAAACGAGTTAGGTGGTTTTCCACCTTAATATCATTAAAGGGTGGTTTTTCACCTGTGTCAATAGATGCATGGGACGATCAGGAAGAGTTAGGCTGAAAATTCGAGAACTTGCAGAAGAGCGAGGGATTACGATCAAGGAAATCGCTGATCGTGCTGGCGTTAATTACAATACCGTCAAGAGCTATGCACGGCTTCCTACAGTGAACACTGCTGATTTATCAGCGCTGTACAAAATTGCTAAGGCTTTTGACATTGCGATCGAAGACCTGATCGAGTTGGTCGAGGATTAATAACTCACTTCAGATTGTTCGATGACTATTCATCGTGTAACTGCCTTTCAGCTATAGGCTATCGAGTAATGGGGCAACAACTTCTTGAGTTGCTTTGCTGGTCATGACTGGAACAATTTCAAAAGTTGCTCCCGAACCACACCACTTCAAAATCCATTCCTGAAATAAGCTAAGGTCGTCACATTCCATGAGCTGAAAACATCTGCTGAAGTTTGGTTCTACCCAACTGTCAATGTATTTCAAGCCTTCGGGAAACAGTCTTCCTTCATCACGAATTTGCTGATAGATTGGCAGCATGTCATTGTCCTTGAATCGCTCAATGACCATGAACAGCATTTGTTAGTCCTCAAATTCTAAGCCAGAGTGTAGGGTACGTTGTCACCTTGATGCAACCCACCGATTTTCCTAAAGAAAGTGCTTTCTGCACGATCTGATGCGTTACCCATTACGATGACGCACCCTACAGTACTATTCAACGCGTGTCAGACCTGAAGGGTTCTTGCTGTCCCTTGGCCTTATCACACTTCAGCCAGCACTGCTGGGTTGGAGATCTCAGACTGATCTGCTGCGCTCAACAGTTCACCCGTTAGGCTGAAAGGGCGCACCTCAGTGATTCTGACTTTAGCAAATCGGCCCTTTAGCTCAGTCGAGTCGCCCTTAAAGAACGTCAAACGATTGCCTCGTGTACGGCCCATCACCTGAGTGGGGTCTTTGGGGTTGGCATCTTCTACCAGCACTTCTTCAATGCGTCCGGCGTAGCGCTGGGAGCGTTCTGCGGCTTTGATTGAAACCAGGTGGTTGAGCTGCTGTAGCCGATCGGCCTTGGTCGTTTCGTCGAGCTGGTTGTCCCATAGGGCTGCGGGCGTGCCGGGGCGGGGTGAGTAGGCTGCCGTATTGAGCAAGTCGAAGCCGATATCCTCTACTAGCTTCAGCGTGTTTTGAAACTGCTGCTCGGTTTCGCCGGGGAAGCCGACGATTGCATCGGCGCTAATCGAAGCGTCCGGCATGTACTCCCGAATGGTGTGGATAATGCGGCGGTACTTTTCGTGGGTGTAGCCCCGCGCCATAGCTTTGAGCAGGTCATTGTCGCCCGACTGGAAGGGAATGTGGAAGTGCTCACACACTTTTGGCAGTTCGGCACAGGCGCGGATTAACCGCTCGGTAAAATAGCGGGGATGGCTGGTGGCAAAGCGGATGCGATCGATGCCGGGCACCTCGTGGACGAAGTAGAGCAGATCGGTGAAGGTGTGCTGATGCCGTCCCTCAGCCGTAGCGCCGGGCAAGTCTCGACCGTAGGCATCGATATTTTGGCCTAGCAGCGTCACTTCTTTAAAGCCCTGACAGCTCAGGTCTTCCATCTCGGCTCGAATGGCCTCTGGCGTGCGCGATTGCTCAACACCGCGCACGCTAGGTACTACACAGTAGGTGCAGCGCTCGTTGCAGCCGTAGATCACGTTTACCCAGGCTGTAATGGCGCTATCGCGGCGGGGCTTGGTGATGTCTTCGAGAATATCAACGGCATCGGTCGCAACCACTTGGCCGCCCTCGAACACTTGCTCTAGCAGATCTTGCAGGCGGTTGGCGTGCTGTGGCCCCATGACTAGATCTAGTTCGGGCACCCGCCGTAGCAGCGACTCACCTTCTTGCTGAGCCACACAGCCTGCCACAATTAGCGTTAGCGCCGGCTCTTCCTGCTTGCGCTTGGCCTGCCGCCCCAGATAGGAATAAACCTTTTGCTCAGCATTATCGCGAATGGTGCAGGTGTTGTAGAGAATGACGTCGGCCTGGTTAGGGTCTTCGGCCCACTCCATGCCCATTGCATCTAAGATTCCGGCCATCCGTTCTGAGTCGGCCTTGTTCATCTGACAGCCGAAGGTGGTGATGTGGTAGCGGCGAGAGGCAGTCATGGGTAGGTAATCGTCAGCTATGGCGGGCAGGGTGCAGTCTTAAATGTTAGCGCGGCGCGTCCCTTCCAGGGAATAGGCGGGTTTTAGGGAAGTAGCGGCAGTACTTGATCTTCGGCTATCACATAGGCTATGGCTTGACGAGAGAAGGGCACCTCATAGCCGCCAGTGAAGTCGCCAAAGGAGGGCAGCGTTAGCCGTTTGCGGTGGGGCTCCCAGTAGAAGCAGGGCAGCCGTAGGGTATCTAACCTCGACTTCAGCCGTACGCAGGGGTGGATATGGCCGCAGATGTTGAGTTGGCTAGCGCTCGGGTAGGGTTCGTGGCTGAGAATCAGGCCGTTGGTTATAACCGCTTCGGTAAAACAAACTAGCGTGAGCTGGTTAAAGAGGTCGGGTAGGGGGCGGTCGTGGTTACCCAGGACTAGATGCGCAGTCACCTGGGTGCGGTGCAGGAACTTGAGCCAACCGTCAATCACCTCATCTACTAGCCCTTCTTGAGCATGAAATAGATCGCCTAGGATCCAGAGGTAATCAGGCTTGACCTGGTTGCAGGCTTGCTCTAAGCGCTGCAGCGTCGCCTGATTAACTTGATTAGAAACGGGTAGGCCGTAGCTTTGAAAGGTCTCAGACTTGCCCAGGTGGAGGTCGGAGACGAGAAGCGATCGCATCTCCTCTACATACACAGCCTTCTCCGGCAGGAGCTGCAGCCGCAGCTGGTCCACCACAATTTCCTGCATGTACCCCTGCGTCTGTCCCATGATCAAAGAGAATTGAGGGATTGGCCCTGATACTGTCTGGCCGATATTGGCAAAGTCGTTATTCCATTATTCATGACCCTGGCTCCCTGGCGTTCTTCTCTGGCCCGTGCCCTACATCGCAACCGCAGTCGGCCTTACAGCCGCTATCTGCAGCTAGCTACTCTTCGGTCCAACGGCAGGCCCGCTAACCGCACTGTGGTGTTTAGAGGGTTCATGCAGGACAGCAATACCCTCACTTTAATCACCGACGCCCGTAGCGAGAAGGTGGGCCACATAGCCCACCAACCCTGGGCCGAGGCCTGCTGGTACTTTACCGAAACCCGTGAACAGTATCGCCTTACCGGCACGCTGCTGTTGATCAATGCCTCCTACCCAGATGCAGTTCTGCAAACAGCCCGGCAGCAGACCTGGGAGAGTTTGTCAGAAGCGGCCCGTGCCCAGTTTACTTGGCCTGCCTCTGGCCAGACCCGCGACTCGCAAAGTGCTTTTGAAGCCCCTGCGCCGCATCCTTCTATCCCGCTGGAGTCATTTTGTCTGCTGCTGCTGCTGCCAGTAGAGGTCGATCATCTGGAGCTTAGAGGAGATCCTCAAACTAGAACGCACTACCGTTTTGTGGAGCCGGAGCAGTGGGTGGTTGAGTCGATTAATCCGTGAAAGGTGGAAGACAGAGGGGTAGAGGGCCGAAGGGAAAGGGCAGCACTTCGGCGCTGTAAGGAAAAAACAAGGTAGAGAGGTGGCTGTGGCGGAGGCTAAATGCCAGAGCCGTCGAGAAACTCTTCGATAACGCGGTCTTTGATCCGGCAGCTAGCTGGTGTAAGGGCTTCGCGCAGTTCTGTGGAAGCGCTGGCGATTACGAAGATGGGCTGCTCTGCTGGGGGCTGCAAATCTCCAACCTGTTGCTCTAGAGCCTCAATGCGGTCAACCAAAGCGCGAATTACCTGGGCTTCTGAGTCGGGCAGACGACCGTGCTCCAGCGCATCCACTCGCTCTCCTGAGCGAAAGACGATGCGACCCGGCACCCCTACTACTGTGCAGTCAGAGGGCACCTCTCGCAGCACAACTGACCCAGCCCCAATGCGAACGTTGTGACCAATTTGAATGTTGCCAAGGACTTTGGCACCCGCTCCGACGACGACATTGTCTCCCAGGGTGGGGTGGCGCTTGCCGCTTTCTTTACCTGTACCGCCCAAAGTTACGCCCTGGTAGATCAGAGCGTAGTCTCCAACGATGGCTGTTTCACCAATTACCACGCCCATGCCGTGGTCAATAAACACCCCGCTGCCAATGGTGGCCCCTGGGTGGATCTCAATGCCCGTTAGGAAGCGGGCCAAATGGGAGATCAGGCGGGGCACAAAGGGTAGGCCCAGAGCCCAGAGCCAGTGGCTAACCCGGTGAAAAACCAGCGCATGAAAACCTGGGTAACAGGTTAGTACCTCTAACCAACTGCGCGCGGCGGGGTCACGCTCAAAGACGATGCGAAAGTCTTTTACCAGGGTTTTAAACACAGCCATAGCCTCTTGGAATAGGCGCATCAACGTTTATATTAGCGTGTCTTCCGGGCGCTATAGCTGGGCGGATTACTGCCCAACCGTCAGGGTGTAGTTGTGCCGCTGTCCCTGGTCGTGAGTGCCAACCCAAATCCGGTAGGTGCCTGCCCTAAAGTCGTTATCTTGTACTGAGGCATCTAGGTTGCGGCGGTCGGTGTCATCACCGCAGCGAATTTCGTTATCGTTGGGGCCTTGAATTAGCAGGGTGGTGTCGTTGCCGCCGCTGTTGACTTGCACAGTGAGGCTAGAAAAATCTTGCTGCAGCGTCAAAATGTGGTCGGGGGTAGACGCTGCAAATCCAGCACAGATGTTGCCGCTGCGATCGCGACCCGCAATAGTTGAAAGGGTAAAGAAGCCGGAGGTATGGCCCTGAGCGCTGCCTGTTAGGCTCCCGCTTCCCAGGGTGATTGCCTCAAAGTTAGCGTTTTGGGCTAGGGCGGGTGCAGTTCCCAACAGACCCAGTAAGCCACCCAGCATAACCAGTTTGGACCAGGGAGATGAGAAACGAGCTTTCATATCAGTTTATTGAGTTCTACTTCTTAGCTTGCTTTAGATTTAGTTTTATTCATGACTACAGTAGACAGAATCTGAAAGTGTCCCTCGATACATCTCAGCATCCGTGTTGTGTAGATGGCTGTATGAGTGCATGTTCTTAAGAATGTCTTTACAAGAGTAGGGCTGCTTTCAAACGATAGGATTGTTTTTTGACCCGTCGAAAACCGGGTGGCTTACAAGTTTACAAAAACAATGGCTCTACCCCTGCTGCTGCTTCTATTGATAGTTATTTCCAGCAAGCTCCTGTCGGATCTAATTGACTGGAGCCCTGACCTGATTAGCTCCGTGCTGCTTCCGCCTAAGTGGCTGCTCTGGTTTGGTCTAATTGCTGTGTTGACCTGGCTCAGCGGCGACGAATAATAAGGCTAACCAGTTAACTCTCATTAGGGCTGACGCGTTCTGAGGACAGCGCTTGCTTAATTCGAAAGTTGCCCTATCACCTCAGTAATTTTACGAGGGCTGTTGGCTTTTTCTGTTTTTAATATGGACAAGAATGAACTGCTGTGAAGGGGAGTAGAGTGGCTCAGGTACACAACGATATTGACTGGGAACAGCTGCACGAACTTTCTGGGAACGATCCAGAGTTTGAACAGGAGCTGCTACAAATTTTTCTGAAAGATTCTCAGGGACAGATAACTTACTTGGAATCTGCTTGGTCCAGCCACGACCTTGCTGAAGTCCGCCAAATTGCACACCACATTAAGGGAGCCAGTGCCAATGTAGGGGCAGTGACCCTTTCTACCTTGGCGGCTCAAATCGAAGTAGCGGCCCGGAATCAACAGCCTGAGGCGATCCCCCAAGCTTTAGCAAGCCTCAGTCAAAGCCTCGAAAGACTGCAACACAGCCTGGGCAATGGATGACCCTATGGCTCCGTAGTCCCATAAAGCTCTGGCATGTCTCGAGATGGCGGCAAGGTTCTAGAATCTCGGGTTTCGATATATCCCGTATAAAAGGCTCCTGGCTCAATTTCTAGAGAGCCTGCCACAACATCTCCCTCCAATCGTGAGGTGCTGCTTAGGGTGAGCTTACCTTCGGCATGGACCCGTGCCTTTAACACACCCTGAACCATGATGTTTTTGGCTCTAACTTCTGGCCCTTCGATCAACCCGGTTGCGGAAATTTCTAGGTCTCCCTGTACTTCCACAGTGCCGTGAATAATGCCGTCTACCCGAAGCATGCCTTCGGCATGAAGGGTTCCTTCAAATTCGGTTTTGTTGCTGAGGTAGGTCAGTAGAGGTGCCGGTTTCCGTTTAAACATGGAGGTCGTGAAGTGCAATAGATGGTGAATGCTGCCTATCAGGAACTTTTGTGGGAGCAGGAGATGTGTCCAACCACTGGGGAATGCACCACCCAAAGCATAGAGGATATCGCTCTAGGAGTTGGCATTTCTTTATTATTGCCGCATAAGAAAATCGCTTAACTCCGCCTGTTGTAGCATCCCTTACTTTTTGGACTACAGTTCTCGGTGCTTTGTCCTGTGACGGGGGAGCCGCTGGAGTGCGTCTCGGCGGATGGGTCGCTGCTGCAGCCCTGCCAACGCATTATGTCATTGTGACTAGGTAAGTAGGTAGCTAGAAATAGTCACTGTGGGCAAGTGTATAGCTAAGGAGCATTCAAGAAAAGTGAAGCCATGCTTGGAGGGCTATAGCGATCTCTGAGGCTGCTCGCTTTTATCCCAGTAACGGGCATATTTAATTTGGGCTATCCATTTAGCATTTTTTCCTCAAAATGGATCGACTAAAAGTAAGAATCCTTTGATTGGGGATGGGGCTCCAAACTTGAGCCATTCGAGAGAGCACCTGATCAGGTTCAAACGCCTATGCTATATATGATCCCCAGATTTAGGGAAGTTCTTCATGAATATTCCTTGAGGAAAGCGAAGAAAAACCTTAGTTTTTCACATGTTTCCAAAATACCGGGGATCAATAGAAAAGGGCTTTGAATCGCTTTTCTAATGAGAAAAGCATTTTTTTAACAAATGTATTGAAAAATACCTTCCGTTGGATAGAAACCTACCTTCGGAATTAAGCAAACAGAGAGGAATTCATCATGACTGCCGTAGAACTAAAAACTGGTTTTAATCAAGCCATAACCTCCTTCAAACAGGCAAATGCTGACTGTAAGCTGGCCGTTCTAGAGCATGCTTACTGCAATCTGAGACATGCGATCGCATCTCCGGCCCCAGCTGCTTTGTTCTCTCAGGTCGTCAATCACCTGATCCGTCAGTTTCAGCAGGTGCGGCGGGAAGACCGACCAGAGACCCTCAAGGAAATTCTCGTTGGAGCGGAAACTCGCTTTGGCCGGGAATATTCCACGCTAAATATTAATATGCGGTTAGCGTTTTGGTATCGCCTGTCCCAAGATATGGATCCGGCTTTGGTAGATGCGGCTAAAAACTGTCGAAAAAACTCCAGCACAGCCCAGGAAATCATTGAGCTGATTGATGAAATGGATCTCAACCAGCAAATGCATTTTCTTCGCCAAGTTCTTAGCCCAGGGGCTGCCTGCTAAAAGCTGTTCGATGGCTCTGGAGAGTGCGCGTAGATTGAGGAGGGGGCAGGAGACTGCCCCCTTTGAATTGAGAGCCCCTTGCTTTGGGCTAGTTTTTGGGCTGGCTATGGCTTTACCGCGTCAAACAGCCAAGCGAACAGGCTAGGATAAACTTGCTGCGAGGAGGCGTGCCGTGTTTTTTAGTGTTGTGATTCCCACGTACAACCGCAAGGCGATTTTGGAGAAGTGCCTGCGGGCGATGGAGCAGCAATCGCTAACTCCGGGTGGATTGGTGGAGGGCTACGAAATCGTGGTGGTAGATGATGGATCTACCGACGGCACGGTTGATTGGCTGCAAAGCAGCACCGCTTTTCCCCACGTCCGGCTGTTTGAGCAAAACCATTTAGGGCCAGCAGCGGCCCGCAACCTAGGGGTTGAAAAAGCGGCAGGGGACACTGTTATTTTTATTGATAGTGATTTGGTGGTGCTGGAGGGCTTTTTACAGCACCATGCAGATGCGCTGGTAGCTGCCCAGCAGCGGCTAGGAAACGACAGGGTGTTTACCTATGGGCGGGTAGTCAACACCTGCAACTTTGAGAACCCAACCTCTGAACCCTTTAAAGTAACGGACTACTCTCAAGCTTTTTTTGCAACGGGCAATGTTGCGATCGCAAAGCACTGGCTCGAAAAAGCGGGCCTGTTCGACACCCGCTTTACCCTCTACGGCTGGGAAGATCTCGAACTGGGAGTGCGCCTGAAGAATTTAGGGCTGAGCCTAGTCAAAGTACCTGAGGCGGTGGGCTATCATTGGCACCCACCTTTTGCCCTTGACCAAGTGCCCAACCTAATTGACAAAGAAATTCAGCGGGGCCGTATGGGGGTGCTGTTTTACCAAAAACACCCCACGCTAGAAGTTCGCATGATGATTCAAATGACCTGGCTGCACCGCATTCTTTGGGGTGGACTGTCTTTGGGCGGGCTGCTCAACGAGAAGACAATGGCTCCTCTATTGCAGTGGCTAATCAATCAGGGTAAGCCCCAGCTAGCGCTGGAGGTAGCCCGTGTTTTCCTCAACTGGTACAACGTTCAGGGTGTTTACGCCGCCTACGGTGAGAGCCAACAGGCTTGAGCTATTTAAGCGGCCGTTTGAAAAGTAGCAGGGCTTACCTAAATTCCCCTAGTCTTCCTTGAGGAGGGAACTCTTCACCCCATTCTTAAGAGGTAGGGGAATCCTTGCCAAGTGAGTGTGCAGGAAACATCCTCTAGGGCTGAGCGTCGAGAACTTAGAGTCACCCAAGCAGGTTTTATAAAAAACGTTTCTTAGGAACAACCATCTTTTAAGAGAGCGGTTAAAATTCAATCAAATTAAATTCTTCTGTTTTCCTTGCGAGAACAGAAGCGTTATCGCTTGTTCTCCTGGCTTTGAAAGAAAAATGGAGGTCCATTTCAATTCATTGCTTTGCATTTCATCAAGGCAACATTACTCCGTTAGGGGCAGGTCATCCTGTGCCCTTTTTTTATACCCTTTTGTTATTCAATCTCTTTCCCAAAACCTTTTTCAGTTCGAGTTGTTGATATGAACTACAGCTTTGACATTGTTGGTGTTTCGCCGACGCTCCAATTTTTTAACTATCAGCAGAAAGTAGAGCAAACGCCTAGGCGCAGTAAGGCTTACCTAGGCAGTTACTGCTGCACTTTGGATGCCTTTATTGAGGCCACAGACATTGTTCACCAGAAGCCCGACTGGAACTGGGATGAAGTCGTTAATTCTATGGTCGATTTTTGGCTGAATCAGGAGGAGAGCATCCGTCATTGGAAAAGCGAGCTACAAAATTCGGGCGGCGACAGCCTTCTGATTGCGCGGGTTGCCAACTTAAAATCCCTGCGCTCTGAATTTGAGCACTTGTTTGATCCCGGAGTTTGAAACTAGGGCTGCTAAAAGTAGGTAGGCAACTTCTCTAGCTCTAGCCGATTAAACATAAAGTTTGTTGACCCTAGGGAGGTGGGCAACACCCACCTCGAATTCATTATGCTGCTGTAGAGCTGCAAACTTTATGACATGAGTATAACCGGCATGATTCGGCCTCTAGAAAAGCTGCCGCGCTGGCTAATTTGGGAGATAGCTATCCCCCTGACCATATTGAATGGCTGGTTGTTCTACAAGTTATTTCAAACATTTCAAGCGCCGATTGCGCTGTTGGTGACCGCAACGCTGCTATCGTTTTTGCTCAACTATCCGATTGAGCTGCTGATGAAGCAAGGATTAAAGCGGGGCTTCAGTGTTCTGATAATCTTTCTGCTAACGCTTGGGGGCATTGCCTTACTGGGCGCACTACTGGTGCCAATTTTGGTCACTCAGCTGACGGAACTAGCCAACAAATTACCTGTTTGGCTAGACTCTGGCGGGGAACAGTTTCAGGCCCTAGACCAATGGCTGATGGCACACCAAATTCCGCTAGATACCTCTGCTCTAGTGGCTGGACTGGCGGATGCTTTGCCGGAGGAACTAGGCCAGTTGCCAGACCAAGTACTGGAATTAGTCACGGGGGCAGCGGATAGCGTTATTGGGATACTGGTAACGGTGGTGCTGACCCTGTATATGCTGCTGCACGGGCGCGAATTTTGGTACGGGCTGATTCGTTGGCTGCCGGGGAATTGGGGGCTGGAGGTGCGGGTGGCTCTGAAAGAGCAGTTCAAAAACTACTTTGTGGGTCAGGCAACGGTGGCGGGGCTGATGGCGGCTACACTGACGACGGTTTTTTTCCTGCTCAAAATTCCTTTTTGGCTAGTTCTGGGATTAAGCATTGGGGGGCTGGTGCTGATTCCCTTTGGTGACACGGTTGCCGTTTTGGTGGCGAGTCTGCTGTTGAGTTTTCAGAGCCTTTGGTTAGGCCTGGAAGTTTTTGTAGTTACGCTCGTGATTGACCAGCTCATTGACAATGGCGTGGCTCCTAGAATTTTGGGCAATTTAGTTGGGGTTAATCCTGTATGGGTAATTTTGTCTCTGCTGGTAGGAGCCCAGTTTGGCGGGGTCTTGGGTTTGGTGATTGCGGTGCCGTTGGCAGGGTCAATCAAGCGAATTTTTAATGACCTACTTCCCTTCGATGAGCTGACCATAGAAGGAGAAAGCTCTTGATTGAGCGCTTGATTGAGCGATAGGGAGGATGCGATCGCATCCTCCCTACCAAATCTCGCTCCTGCAAAATCAGCCTGTTACGCGGTTATAGGCTCAGCGTCGCGCTGAGGATGGAGGCTGGTGCCCTGCTGTAGAGCCGTATAGAGACGGTTCAACGCATTCACGTAAGCGTGGGCAGAAGCAACCACGATATCGGTATTGGCGGCATGGCCAGAGTAGACCCTGTCTTCGTGGCGAATGCGGATAGTGACCTCGCCAATGGCATCGATCCCGGCGGTGACCGACTGCACGGTGTATTCGATGAGCTGGTTAGGAATATCGACCACCCGGTTAATCGCTCTATAGACCGCATCTACTGGGCCGGTGCCAATGGCGGCATCCATTAGCTCTTGGCCATCGGGAGTGCGAACCGTGACCGTTGCTGTGGGACGAGACTTATCGCCGCAAGAAACCTGTACCAGATCCAGATAGAAGTGCTCCAGCGTTTGCTGAGTTTCGTCATTGGCGATGGCTTCGATGTCCCAGTCGGTAATTTCTTTTTTCTTATCGGCTAGATCTTTAAAGCGCAGGAAGGCGCGGTTGAGTTCTTGATCGGGCAGCTCATGGCCTAATTCTTTGAGCCGGGTGCGGAAGGCGTTGCGGCCAGAGTGCTTACCCAACACGATCTGGTTGTCGTTGAGGCCGATGGACTGGGCATCCATGATTTCGTAGGTGAGCTTGTGCTTGAGCACACCATCTTGGTGGATGCCTGACTCGTGGGCAAAGGCGTTGGCTCCGACGATGGCCTTGTTGGGCTGCACAAACATGCCGGTCAGGTTCGACACTAGGCGGGAGGTCTTGTAGATCTGGCGGGTGTCGATGTTGGTGAGCGGGGCTTCAGAATCGACAGGTCGACCTAGGAAGGGGTTGTAGTACTGGCGGCGCACGTGCAGACCCATAACCAGTTCTTCTAAGGCAGCATTTCCGGCCCGTTCACCGATGCCGTTGATGGTGCATTCAAGCTGGCGGGCTCCGTTTTTCACTGCTTCGAGGAAGTTGGCGACAGCTAGGCCCAAATCGTTGTGGCCGTGGACGGAAATCACCGCCTGATCAATGTTGGGCACGTTTTCTTTGATGCCTTTGATCAGCCCGCCAAACTCAGTCGGGGTGAGATAGCCCACGGTATCTGGAATATTGACGGTGGTGGCTCCGGCTGCGATCGCAACCTCTAGCATTTCGTACAAAAACTCGGGATCTGAGCGACCTGCATCTTCGGGGGAAAACTCCACATCGTCAGTGAAAGTTTTGGCGTAGGCCACCATATCTTTAGCAATGGCCAACACTTCGGGGCGGGTCTTGCGCAGCTTGTACTGCAGGTGAATGTCGGACGTGGCAATGAAGGTATGAATGCGCCACTTGGCTGCCGGCTGAAGCGCTCTGGCAGCTATTTCAATGTCCTGCTGGGTCGCTCTCGCTAGTCCGCAGATGATGGGGCCATCGGGCGTACCGACGTTTTGAGCAATTTTTTGCACTGCTTCAAAGTCACCAGGGCTAGCAAAGGGAAACCCGGCTTCGATGATGTCAACCCCCAGCCGGGCCAGCTGCCGCGCAATAGTTAACTTTTCTTCCACGTTTAGGGTTGCGCCAGGCGATTGCTCCCCATCTCGAAGCGTGGTGTCAAAGATCAAAATACGGTCTGGGTTAGATTGAGTGCTCATCAGTGTGAACGTCAGATAAACGACACGGTAGCGACACTGTTCATTCTAAAGCTACCCCACGCATCCATTGCGGTAACTCCGCTGATATTTGAGCATTCGGTAACGTGCAGGATGTCTGGCATCATCACTTGCTTTCTAAAGCAGCAGATAAGATGCTGACAAAAACTGTTCGCCATATAACTATAGGTAGTCCAAAATCTCAAGGAACAGACTGCTGCTTTAGAAGCAATCGTGCTCGTAATGAGTAAGAGAATTTGCTCAAAAAATGAATCAATAATGAAATAGCTTTGTGACTATTCTTTGAAGTAAAACAGTAGCTTTGCTGAGGGTGTTTGCTGTAGGTTTGTAAAGAGATACTGGGCACGACTAACCTCAGTTTCTCTGTGCTAATCCTGCAAAATACCCAATGTTATCAGCTTTTACTGCCGGCCTTCTCCTAATTACGATTGCAGAATTGGGCGATAAAACCTTTTTTATTGCCGCGATTCTGGCCACTCGCCACCCACGCCGCTGGGTCTTTGTGGGTGCGATCGCAGCGCTGGCAGCAATGACAATTATTTCAGTTTTAACCGGGCAAGTAGCCGGGCTGTTGCCCAGACACTATGTCAAAGTGGCAGAGGTCGTTCTGTTTTTAGGGTTTGGCCTAAAGATGCTATACGATGCCCTGCAGATGTCTGGCCAGGAAACTTTGGAAGACGAATGCAAAGAAGCGGCAGAACTTTTGGAAGAATCAGGCAGATTGCCCCCGGCTGTTGCGCCCTGGTCGATCATTTCTAAAGCTTTTACCCTGACTTTTTTAGCTGAATGGGGCGATCGCACTCAAATTGCCACCATTACCTTAGCTGCAGGCAACAATCCCTTTGGCGTTGCCATTGGAGCCACTTTGGGCCACGCCATCTGTGCTGCTATAGCAGTGCTTTTTGGCAAGCTAGTTGCCGGACGGCTTTCTGAGAAGACGCTCATGCTGCTGGGAGGCGGGCTATTTATCGTGTTTGGCCTGGTGGCAGCTTTCAATATTGCCTAAAGTCTGCGCGGGCTGGTCGCAATCCTTAGCCCAGCCCTTTCAGCAACTATTGGCCTGATTGCGGTTGGCAAAGGGCCGCACAGTCTTGGGCAATGGCCCATTCCTCTTGGGTGTGAATCACCAGCACCCGCACAGCAGAATCGGCAGCAGCAATGTCTTGATCGTCTGGGGATCGCTCAAGTTTAGCTGGATCTAATCTCAGTCCTAAAAACTGGAAGGCAGCACAGGCCTTTTCCCACACCAGAGGACTGTTTTCACCCATTCCAGCTGTAAATACTAGGGCATCTACCCCCCCCAGGCTAGCCAGCATCGCACCTATTTCTCGCCGCAGACGGTGAATGAACAGATCGAGAGCTAGCTGGGCGCGGGGATTTTGGGATGCGATCGCATCCACCACCCCCCGCAAATCGTTAGACACGCCCGAGACTCCCAGCAGCCCCGACTCTTTATTCAGCAGGTGGTCGAGCTGATCGGCGCTGTAGTCTTCGCTCCGCATCAAGTGAATCAAAATCCCCGGATCAACGCTGCCTGAGCGGCTGCCCATCATTAGCCCATCTAGGGGGGTAAAGCCCATTGTGGTATCAATGCTCTGGCCCTCCTTTATCGCTGCCAGAGAACAACCGTTGCCTAGATGGCAAGTAATCAGCTTTAGCTCAGCTAGATCTCGATTTAGCAGTTCAGCAGCCCGCCGCGCCACGTATTTATGGCTAATGCCGTGGAACCCATAGCGACGAATGCCCTTTTCCCACCATTCGTAAGGGCCAGGATAGGTTGCGGCGGCAGCGGGCAGCGAAGCGTGAAAGGCAGTGTCAAAGGCGGCAATCTGAGGCACATCTCCCAGTAACTGCTCCAGCACCTCAATGCCCTCCAGGTTGGCTGGATTGTGCGATGGAGCCAGGGGAATCAGATCGTGGATGGTGGTTTTGACCGCCTCAGTAAGGCGAACGCTGTCGCTGTAGTTCTGCCCGCCATGAACTACCCGATGGCCCACCGCATCGATCTCTGAGAGGGAGCCGATCACTTGAGTAGACCCTTGGTGCAATGTCTTCAGTAGGCACTCAAGGCCCTCCTGACGAGAGTCGGTGGTGATCACTTCCTGGATAGATTCCCCTGCTGCCGTGTGGGCAGACAGCTCAACCTGGCCCGCCTGATGGCTCCAATCGAGTTGGCCCCGCCAGATCGGAGTCGGTGCGGAGCCAGCACCGTCTGTCCTCGAAGTTAGGTCAAACAAGCTGCTTTTATGACTGCTCGATCCGGCATTGAGGACAAGGATTTTCATGCCTCTGAGCGGAACTCGGCAATCATGGCCGGGGTATGCATAACCGTGTCGGCAATTGAAGCAGCGCTGTTGAGAACGTGAAAGTACTCAATTTTTTGGTTGATTGCTTCCAGTTCTGTCCGGAGGCGGGCTGCTTCAGCTGTGTCGGCAGCTTCAATCTGTCCCAGGATCTGTCCTTGAGCAATTTTGTAAAAGGACTGCATATCTCGGAAAAAGGAGTGCAGCTCGCTTACAACGCCAATAGGACTTTGGTCTTTCAGGCCGAAAATAGGCTTTTGATTTTCCATGAGAGGCTGGCAATGTTAAGTAGTGAGATTCTATGAACTTTTGGGAAAAACTGGGGGTTTAGAGTGCCTTTACAGGAAATTTGCCTATGTGCCCGGTCTAGCATCTAGCTCCTCTGGCAAGTGAGAACGGTCGCCATGCTTGACCAGGAGCGGGCCATGAGACCCGAAATCGACAACGGAGACGGAGGCGACAGGAAGGGCAATGCGATAGCGATACCGCCCTAGGTCAATGCCCAGCAGACTGCACAGCAAAATGCGGATGGTGGCTTTGTGAGACACGACCAAGACGTTGCCCTCGCTATGCTTGGCCTCGATCTCGGCAATCACCAGGGAGGCGCGGCTAGCAATTTGCACAGAGGTTTCACCGTCAGTTGGTGGGTTCCAGGCAGGTTCGGTGAGCCAGCGCACATGTTCATCATTAAAGTGCTGCTTAACGTATTCAGGGGTCTGTCCCTCCCACTGCCCGTAGTCAATTTCTTTAAGGCCGTCGCGGAGCTGCATCTCCAGGCCAGCCGCTTGGCAGAGGGGCTTAGCAGTGGCGATGGTGCGCTTCATCGGGCTGACGTAAACGGCCTGCCAGGAGAAATGCTGGTATTTTTCCGCAAAGGCCTCAGCCATTTCTAGCCCTTCTGGGGTGAGTTCGGGGTCGATGCGGCCGCAGAAGCCCCCAGTTTGGCTGGCTTCGGTTTCTCCATGGCGGAGGAAGTAGAGAGAGAGAACCATAAAGTTGTTTGTTGACTGGATACTGTTGACAGGGTAGCAGGAGCGTAAAGGGGGCGCTCGCTGTGTGCACTACCATTCCAGTACGTCCTTCAGGTGCTGCAAATCTTTCTCGACCGCAAGCTTGTCTGCCACAAACTGCTCGTCAGACATCCCCGGCTGGCCAAATAAGCTGAATACGAACTCACTCCCATTGCCGTTGGGTAGAACTCGCATGGGATTGCGAACAACTGGCCCGATTCGAATAGATTTGTTTTTGTAGAGATATTAAGTGTTGAAAACAACTTTATTTTTGGCACACAGAAGCAAGTTTGATTGATACGCTTGCGACATGCGAACTCGTAGTGAGTATGATTTAATGCAAAATTTGAGCCTCTGAGCCTAGTTAATGCTTTGTAAATCCCTGGCTTTGCCAAGACGACTCGAATAGGCTTGGCCGGAGAATCTTGAGCCATGCCCAAGTTAGTAGCTAACGAGTCATCTTTCGCAAGTAAGGGGCTGGGCAAATGTTGTTCAATCATGAGGGCCAACGTGTCCCTCAAGTCACTTTTCGAATGTTTGCAGAGGTGGGTTGGTATGATCTTTCGACGGCGGATCTCTTTAATTACAAAGCCGTGGTGGTATTTGCGGTGCCGGGAGCCTTTACCTGCCCGCATTCTCCTATTCAACTGTTAACCTACAACGAATATGCCAAGGTATTTCGAGCGAACGGAATCGATGAGATTCACTGCATTTCGGTAAACGATCCGTTTTCGCTGGCGGCTTGGGCTCAAGCAGAAGGAGCCGATCAGGTGCGCTTTATACCTGATGTGAATGGCGACTTTACCCGCGGGATGGGAATGATGGTGAACCTTTCCGATAAAGGGATGGGATACCGCTCTTGGCGCTATTCCATGCTCGTGAAAGATGGAGTTGTTGAAAAAATGTTTGTCGAACGAGATGGCTTTGAGGCGATGCCTGTGTTTTCTAATGCCGAAACCATGTTGAACTACATCAATTCAGAGGCTAAGCAACCCGAGCAAACGGCTGTGCTAATGCAAATGTGGCGGACGATGCTTTCCGTTTAAAGAGTGATGTAGAGAAGAAAAAACACACCACAATACCACAACACACAACAGGAGATATCATGAGCAGCGAAAGCGGATGTCCGTTTACAGGCGGAGGTCAGAGAAAGACTCGTCAGGTGACGGCGAACCGAGACTGGTGGCCGCATTACTTGAATCTGAGTATTCTCCACCAGCACTCACGCCAGGCGAATCCTATGGATGAGTCGTTTAACTACGCTGAGGAGTTTAAGAGTCTTGATTTAGCTGCCCTGAGAGCAGATATCTATGAGCTGATGACCACCTCCCAGGACTGGTGGCCAGCTGACTACGGTCATTATGGGCCGCTCTTCATCCGGATGGCTTGGCACAGCGCGGGCACGTATCGTATTGGTGACGGCCGCGGCGGTGCGGGATCGGGTAGTCAGCGGTTTGAGCCGCTCAACAGTTGGCCAGACAATGCCAACCTCGATAAGGCGCGCATGTTGCTTTGGCCAGTTAAGCAGAAATACGGCAAGAAAATCTCGTGGGCCGACCTAATGATCTTCGCCGGCAACTGCGCCTTGGAGTCGATGGGCTTCAAGACGTTGGGCTTTGCCGGTGGGCGCGTGGACGTCTGGGAGCCAGAAGAAGATATCTACTGGGGTTCTGAGAAAACCTGGCTCGGCAATGAGCGTTATGAAGAAGATCGAGTTTTGCTGAATCCCCTTGCTGCCGTTCAGATGGGCCTGATCTACGTCAACCCAGAAGGGCCAGACGGCGAGCCTGATCCGCTTGGCTCAGGGCGCGACATTCGCGAAACCTTTGGCCGAATGGCGATGAATGACGAGGAGACAGTTGCGCTCACCGCTGGTGGGCATACCTTTGGCAAATGCCACGGTGCGGGCGAGGCGACGCATGTAGGGGCTGAGCCTGGGAGTGCCACCATTATGGATCAGGGCCTCGGCTGGAAGAGCACCTTCAACACGGGTGTCGGCGTCGATGCGATTACCAGCGGTATCGAAGGCGCATGGACTCCCACGCCGACGCAGTGGGACAACACTTATCTCGAAACCCTGTTTAAATATGACTGGGAGCTGACGAAGAGCCCCGCTGGTGCGTGGCAGTGGAAGCCCAAGGGCGACGCTGGTGCGGATACTGTGCCCGATGCGCACGATCCGTCGAGACGCCACGCCCCTATGATGACCACAGCGGATATGTCCATGAAGATGGACCCCGTCTACAACCAGATTGCGCAGCGCTACCGCGACAACCCGGATGAGTTTGCAGAGGCGTTTGCTAAGGCGTGGTTTAAGCTGACGCACCGCGACATGGGACCCCGCTCCCGCTACCTCGGCCCTGAGGTTCCTCAGGAAGAGTTCCTGTGGCAAGATCCCATTCCGGCAGTCGATCATGAATTGGTTAATGGGCAGGACGTCGCTGCGCTCAAAGACAAGATTCTAGCCTCGGGACTGTCTATCTCCCAACTGGTTTCAACTGCTTGGGCGTCGGCGTCAACGTTCCGCTGCTCTGATATGCGAGGCGGGGCAAATGGGGCGCGCATTCGTCTTGCGCCGCAGAAGGATTGGGAAGTTAACCAGCCAGATCAGTTGGCAACGGTGCTGCAAACCCTAGAGGGAATCCAACAGGAGTTCAACAGCTCGCAGATTGGCGGCAAGCGGGTTTCGCTTGCTGACCTGATTGTTCTGGGTGGATGTGCGGCCATTTGGCAAGCGGCGAAGAACGCGGGTAACGATGTGGCAGTGCCCTTTCAGCCGGGACGCACGGATGCGTCGCAAGAGAAAACGGATGTTGAGTCTTTTGCCCCACTTGAGCCGACTGCAGACGGGTTCCGCAACTACACTAGCGGCAAACACAGCGAAACGCTCGAGGAGGTGCTGGTTGATCGGGCGCAGTTGCTGTCTCTGTCGGCCCCTCAGATGACGGTTCTCTTGGGCGGTTTGCGCGTTTTGGGCGCGAACTTTGGAGGGTCTAAACACGGCGTCTTCACCGATCGGCCAGAGACGCTGACCAATGACTTCTTCGTGAACCTGCTCGACTTGGGCACGACGTGGAAGGCGACCTCCGAAGATGAATATGAGTTTGAGGGGAGCGATCGCAAAACCGGCGAACAAAAGTGGACTGCTACCCGAGTTGACCTCGTCTTTGGCTCAAACTCCCAGCTCCGAGCCATCGCAGAGGTCTACGGATGTGTGGACTCGCAGCAGAAGTTTGTGAATGACTTTGTGGCGACGTGGGACAAGGTGATGAACCTTGATCGCTATGACCTTCGCGCAGTCCAGGCGTCTAGCTCTGCAAGGGGTTTCTAAGCTAGTGTCAGCTACGTTAACCTGCGGCAATCTTGAACGTAGGTAAAAGTTAGAGAGAAAAATCGAGAGCGGCGTTTCAACTTATCTTGAAACGCCGCTCTCGGCTTTAGACCCTGATGTCAAAGCTATTTAGAGAGCTGCAATTGAGTTCCTAGTGGTGGCCATCTGTGAAACCGTTAACATAACTCAAAGCACACAGAAAATCGAATATATAAAATAGCTGCCCACAACATTGTGTGAAGCTGCATGCAGAGTAAATCTAACATCTTTGTACGTCGCTGCTTGTTCCAAAGCATAACGGCAAAACGCAGCGGCGGCAGATAGCTTGGCATCCCCACAAGCGGCTTTCGTCCGTCTGCTGCCGTGAAGTGTTAGCCTGCGCAACTATAAATGATTGGGCATGAAATCAAGCTCTGCAAGTATTTTTTGACACTTTGCAGGTTGAATATTTATTTGGTTTGGGCTCTGAAATCTTCTTTGTTCAAAGTCATATTTTTTCACCATAGTTTGCCCATGTATTATCAATAATTGTGGGCTATTCTATGCCATCTCTTTGGCTTCTGCCACCTGTATTAACCCTGAAAACAGAATTTTTATCCTAGCTTTGCAGGAGCTTCAATAGTTCTACCCTGCTCCTAACACCCTTCTCGCTAGGGGCTAATGCTTATATACAAGGCAGAGGCTTAGGATGCGCCACACGGTGATGACTTGACCAAAGGCCAAACTACGGAAAAAGGCTTTAAGCATTATAGAAAAAGCCAGGTCGACCTCATTTCAAAATAGAGCTGAAACTTTTTGGGGCTAAACCAGTCTATTCGATCTTGCTGTATAGGTAGTCATCGAACAAGGGGGCAACAATTCACGGTGTGACAGTTGAAATAGCGGAAAGTTGATCGGCAACGGTGACAGAAAGAGACATTACTTTATTGGAAGTAGCAGCACACAATTTCCACGTGTATTTAGGCGAGGGATGATTAAAGCTGCTCATTTGCCTTCATTAGCTAAACAAAGCGCTCTTAAGCAATTTTTTTGGACCTTGCGGAAACTAATAGCATTGGCAGTCCCCCCAAACTGATTCAACAAGAACTAGATCAGGAAATATCGGCTGAAACAGCCTATTAGAGTAGAGAGTCGCGATCGCAGTCGTGACCAAAATCTACTAAAAATGCATCTACTTCTTTTCCCATCTTTGGAGTTTTCATCATGTCTAATGCTTTTCGTCTAAAGTCTGGAACGGCTCTCGTACTGGCCTTAGGGTTGGGTTTCGGTGCCTTTACTCCGATGATTACAGCCGCACCGGTAGTTGCCCAAACCCAAACTCAAACTCAGTTTACCGATGTGTCTTCAGGGTACTGGGCACGTCAATTTATCACCAGTTTGGCGGAGCGAAACATCATTGCCGGTTTTCCAGACGGTACCTTTCGGCCCGACGAGCCGGTAACCCGCGCCCAGTTTGCCGCTATGGTTCGTCAGGCCTTTAACCAGTCTGCAGTGCGCGGGGCGACATCCTTTGTGGATGTACCGGCTAATTACTGGGCCGCCGCTGCCATTAGTGAGGCTAACATGATGGGATTTTTGTCGGGCTACCCCGGTAATGTATTCCGCCCCAATGAAAACATTCCTCGGGCGCAGGTGCTAGTTTCTCTATCTAACGGGCTGAACTACACCGCCAGCAACCAAAACAGTGTTCAAGTTTACCGCGACGCTGCCCAAATTCCTCAGTATGCGGTGGCTAGTTTAGCGGCGGCGACAGAACGGCGCATGGTGGTTAACTATCCTGATGTGCAGGCGTTGAGGCCCAACCAAACAGCGACCCGGGCCGATGTGGCGGCCTTCATCTACCAGGCTCTGGCTAGCCAAAATCAGGTGGCGACTGTCAACTCTCCCTACATTGTCGGGCAACAGCAGGCGGCGACTCAGTCCACTGTGCCTGCCGGTACTGTGATAACCACAAACTACGAACAGAGCGACAAAGTGGTTGTGCTCCCCGACGAGACTGCTGCTCTAACCCTCAACGTGACTCAAGCCGTCACCGATAGTACCGGACGAGTGCTAATTCCGGTGGGTAGTCAGGTGGTGGGAGAACTGCGCCCCAGCGCCAATGGCTCTCAGTTTGTGGCCCAGGAACTGGTCCTGCCAGGGGGGCAGCGGATGGCGATTAACGCTACCTCGCAAACCGTCACCACTAGAGAAACAATCCGCCAGGGTGGCACCTTTGGTGAGACGCTGGCGGGTGCGGTGCTGGGGTCCGGCGCGGCTGCCGCGATCGCCCGCACTACTGGCGACCAAAGGGCTGATGCTCTAGAGGTCTTGGCCGGAACTGCCACCGGGGCCACGCTGGGTCGAATCTTTGGGCGCAACCAGGTTGATGTAATTGCCATTAACCCCGCCCGCGATCTGAGCTTGACCGTCAATGCACCCCTGATGCTGTCAGGGCGATAGAGCACTGTTAAAGCGTCAGTAAGTCAGTTTCACCCCTGGGGAAAGACTTACCCAGGGGTGTTGCTTTATGTGGCGGCGCAGGACAGGCTCAAACCATAACCCCCGCTGCCGAAGCACCGGGGGCTGATTCTGTATAGGGGTCTTGATGTTAAGGTGTTTTGTATAGAGCAAGACGCTCTTGCCCATTTCTACAATGCCCTAGATTAGGGCCATCCGCCACGCCATGCCCCTATCTTTACGGAGAGTTGGTGTAATTACGGAGAACCCTCAGGTTTACGCCATTGTGATGCTGGTCGGCTTTGTTGCATGAACAGTGCAAGAGGCAGGTGTTCTGTGTCAGGAATCGAGACCTAAGCCTCAACCGGATAGCTATCGGGCTTGGCCAGTTGAATTATGCGGTTGAGCGCTGCACGCTGCAAGAAGAGTTCGACGGCCTGGTTGTCAAAGGTCCGTGAGCGAACATGCCCCCAAAGGTGACTTCGCACCCGCCGTTTGTGGTGCGATCGCAAAACCGGCGAACAAAAGTGGACTGCTACCCGAGTTGACCTCATCTTCGGCTCAAACTCGCAGCTCCGCGCCCTACCGGAAGTCTATGACTGTGTGGACTCTGAGCAGAAGTTTGTGAATGACTTTGTGGTGGCGTGGGACAAGGTAATGAACCTTGATCGCTATGCTCTTAAAGCAGTTCAAGCGTCAAGCTCTGCAAGGGGTTTCTAAGCCGAGTGTTAGCTACGCTAACCTGCGGCCATCTCGAACGTAGGTAGAAGCTAACAACAAACTGAGAGCGGGGTTGCAAGTTAAGTTGAACCCCGCTCTCAGCTTTAAGCCCAGATACCAAAACTGTTAACGTTTAAGTTCAGCGGACGCGGCGCTGTAACGCCAGAGAAGAAAAAGTCGGCAGTTCTGTGCTCCGCTGCAACGATTGGTTAGCTAGTTATCTCTTCCATGCCCACCCTCCGACATTGGGCCATGACTTTCTTGCCTCAATGTTGCATAACTGGGACTGTTCAAACGTGGCCTTGGGAATCCTCATACGCGCATAGGAATCACTTGTTATTGCAACTAAATAGAAGCCGTAGCCTTTGCGAATGGTAGTTGCATCAGCACCTTTTGGACTAACTACCAATGCCTTGTTCTTGGGCGAGTTAATGTAAGCGGAGAAACAATGCCCAGACTTGAACACGCTGCCTCTATCTCGCCCCCTCCATTCAACCGAAAAATCGTTGACCACTTCATAATTTGGTCCACCGTATTGAACTGTTCCAACGACCCCTTGCTCTGGATTATCTGGTGGTGTAAATGGGCAACCGCTGTCTCCGATGCAATCAGTGTCGCTGCGCGAGAATTGTGCTTTACCATCAACGCTCACCATTACGATTTCTTCAGGCATCCGAACCTGGTACCGTGTTAACCCAAACAGTTTCTCGAGAAAGCCGTTCTTTACCTGCCAAGACCAACTGCCCCAATACCTTACTTCGGGCTTAAAGTTGGAGTAGTCAACCTGTAACTCTTTCAGGTTAGAATAAATGTTTGGGTAGCTGAATCGAATTGCTTCATCAATGATTTCTCGCTGCTCCACGTACTCTAATCTCTTCCACGAGAATCCTGTGAGGTTGCCAGCTTCATATAGTAGAAGAGATAAGAGCAACAATATGAAGATCATGCGACGCATAGTATTGGGCTAACTCGTAATTAGAGAGAAACTTTCTGCCTAACGACCGTTTTCAGCGGCAGCAGATCGACCTGAACGATAGAAAGGAATGTTCAACTGTCCGCTGCAACGCGATTGTTAGACCTCGCCGCTAGATGAGTTTCTAATTCATTCTAGTTGCCACAGAATCTCGCCCATTCTGATGAATTATTACATTTGATGCCTTGCCTGTTTCATCCACCTTAAAAGTGAGTTGGAGATCTAACACTTTGAGAAAAAACTGAGTCGAGGACGCTGGAAAAATCTCCATGCGGTCTTCTCCAGTAAAGTTCATAAAGATACGCTTAGATTCGGTCGTGATGATTAAGTTGTACTTTGGAGCAAATTCGTAAGCTCCACTATACTCTCCCACATAAGCTTCATAGACAGCAGAATCAAGGTTGATTGCTTGTGGTGGAGTTGGCATTCTGTACGGTTCGTTGAACAAAATCGCAGCTAAATCATTCTCGATCCTCTCGATCGAAACATCGCCAACATTGCTCAATGCAATTACAACTGCTTTTTCGCTGGGGTAGCGGGACAAGATTGCACGAAAACCATGAATGGCTCCATACCACATCTGGCGATCGCGTCCATAGTGAGTATCAATGCTCCAGCCATAGCCGCAGTATTCTTTCGGTTCACTTGAACCTACGCGAACGAGTGGGGAAAACATAATATTTCTAGAGTGTTCATTCAGCACCGCATCGGTATAGAGAGCTTGATCCCACTTATAAAGATCTTCAGTAGTTGAGTACATTCCTCCGGCTCCAGAGGGCTGTGACATATCCCAAAAAGGCGGATTTCGATATCCTGCTTCAGTTAGGAGGTAGCCTGATGCTCGGTGTGGCAAAACCAATTCTTGCTGGTCATAGCCTGAATTCAGCATATTTGCAGGCTCAAGAATGTGTTGTCGTAAGTAATCTGCATAGGATTGACCAGAAGCAACCTCGATAATTTTTGCTAGAAGCACGTAACCAGAATTGGTCGGTCGGTAGCGCTCTCCGGGCACAAAATGTAAAGGTTTATCGCTGAACCAAGAGATCAATTCGTCGAGTGTAACCTTAAGAGGTTGCTTCTTTTCGGCATCAGGAAAGCTCGTAAAGTTGGGAATGCCTGCGGTGTTAGTCAACAGGTGATGAATAGTAATTTGCTCACCGTTTGGATAATTAGGTACATAGGCTGAAATGGAGTGCCGCACATCGAGCAACCCTTGTTCCTGAAGTTTTAGAACTGCCGCTGCTGTAAACGGCTTTGTGAGCGAAGCGATACGGAACTTAGTTTGAGAAGTGTTTAAGACCCCATGCTCAAGGTTTGCCATACCGTAACTTTGATGAAATATCACTTCGCCTGCACAAGCAACCAAGGCAGACCCCATAAAGAAACCTGTTTCCAGATAGGCTTGAAGATATTCTGCCATCTTGCTTGCAGTTGACATGGCTTATTCTTCTCCCTGTCTTTCCATAAAAGTGTTGAAGAACCTAATGCATTTGCTCGAAATAGTTAACTTCATAGGACTGCGATCGCTCCACAGATAATTTTAAAAATACTTTGATCTTGAATACAAACAGAATATCTTCAAACGACCGCCTCACCGACAAGTCAGAGGTCTAACTAGATATTAAGTGTCAAATCCGCTTGCTAAGCCCCCTATCCAAGGTATTATCTGTCGGGTCTACGGGATAATACCCAGATCTTAAGAAATTAAACAGAATAACTGATGGATAATGCCGCGGATCTAGGATGTTATCCAGCAGATTTAATAGTTAATCCTAAGAATTGGGGGGATTATCCAGCAGAAGTGACGGATAATCCCTCTAATTGAGGAGTTATCTAGCATCTATTGATGTCACCATCTCAGCTACTATGCTTGTTTGATTAAGTAAGAGCAGTTATTCGTCTGAATCATTGCAGTCATAAGACGGAAAAATCTTATGTTCGCTGCATTTGAGATTACATTCTGTTTTATGAAAAGCATCACTTAAGGAGACGGGTACTGATGAAATCAGAGCGTATCTTCTCCCATTGGCGATTCAACGCAACATAGCGCCTTCAACGCAGACCGCAGCGTTCAATGCGATGCTTCTGTTTTACACATGTGCTCAATCGAGGTGAGCGTGGGGCAGGAAACCCGACAAGAGTTAACCCTGTACGGTTGAACTCTTGGGCTGCATTTAGTATTGTCAGTGGTGCGGGGAATGATTCTGGGCGGGGAAGAGAGAAGTTGGCGCTTCTCAAATCCCCTGAGTCATCCCAACTTAGACTGGGTAAGCTGGCGAAGACCTGGAATCATTCTAGGTTCTAGCACTCTGTTTTACCTTCACTTGGGAGCGCTAGATAGTTCCCCGTTTTCTTTAGAAAGCGGAGAGACCCGTATGTTTCAATCACCCGAAGGGGAGCACAGCTCCTCGCAGTTTCGTTTACCCTCGTATCGGCCCGATCAGCTCTGCCATATCTTGCTGGGCGACTATTCTGCTGTCGTGGGGGCAATCAACCGGATGGAGGTGCTGGGCTACTGCGACAGAACCGCCTGGATCAAACCCATTGCGACAGGTCGAAGCGGCGAGTACATCAGCGTCATGAGCCGCAGGCTCGGAAGGCCTGACACCTAGGAGGGTAACGGGTGCGATGGTCAAAGGCTTGCCTTGGGGTCATCGCGCCCGCCTTTTATGGAGCGATCGCACCTCCCTTCTCTCTCCTCCCTCATTTAAGGAACCCGCCTACCCCTAGCGGCTGTAAACAATGAGTACCATTCTTCCCGTGTCAAAGCGATTTCATCGGCTAAAGCACACGCTGCAATCCGTTCTGGTTGAGTTGTCCCCACGACAGGTTGAATGCCCGCAGGATGGCGCAACAGCCAAGCGAGAACAATAGCCTCACGACTTGTCTGCTTTGCCTCAGCCAATTGACCCACTAGCTGAGCCGTTTTACCTAATGCCGGATCTGCCTCTGCGTCGGGCTCGAAAAGCTTGCCACCTGCCAGCGGTGCCCAAGCCTGGATCAAGATATTGTGGTTGCGGCAGTAGTCGAGCGTTCCAGTTGCCAAGGCCGAGCTAACGCCAGACACGTTTGCAACAATGCCCTCATCAATCAAATACGAGTGCAGCAGGCTTAGCTCTACCTGATTGATCAGTAGCGGCTGCTCCACACTCTTTTGCAATAGCTCAATCTGCCCCGCTGTATGATTACTGACGCCGAAGTGGCGCACCTTGCCTGCTGTCTGCAACGCATCAAATGCTCGCGCGACTTCCTCGGGTTCTACTAAGGGATCAGGGCGATGCAGCAGCAGAATATCGAGGTAGTCGGTTTGCAGTCTTTGCAAACTGCCCTCTACCGACGCAACGATGTGCTCATAGCTAAAGTCGTAGCGCTGGGGGTCGCTAGTCTGAGGATCTCCCGCAAAACGAATACCGCACTTTGACTGAAGCACAATTTGCTCACGCAAACCTGGCGAGGCTTTGAGCACGTTACCAAACACCTGCTCTGACTTGCCCCGTGTGTAGATATCTGCATGGTCAAACAGGGTGATGCCTGTTTCCAGAGCTGCCTTAATGGCCCGAGATGCTCTTTCCTGTACGTTTGTAGAAGGCGGTGTATCATCCCAAGTTCCGCCAATATTCATGCAGCCATAGGCAACTCGCGAAACGCTCAAATCAGTGCCCGGCAGCGTGTAGGTGTGCATCAGCGTTTAGAGCTAGGGGGAGCGATGAACAGGTCAATCCGTCCCCATCCTACTGGCGGTTATAGCATCTGCCCACTGATTGCTGCGGCGGATCCGGACGCTATGCGGCGATAGACCTGAAAGTTACGCGTCCGGCGTCCGGTGACGTCCGTTTGCTCCTGCACAACCGCCAGCAACGCCCCGTCCTTGGAGGCGACCCGGCGCGCCGACGCGATCACTACACCATGCGCTAGCGCGGCGCTGTCGAGTGTGTGCGCATCGACCCGCGTCAGCGTGTGCGCGTCGGGCCCGTGGGCGGGAGCATCCGGCAATGCGGGGAGCACGTGGGGTGTTCCGTCCGCCTGTCCGCCAAAGGCGACCTCGTGCACCGGGCCATCGGGTTCGGTCTGCCAGCGCACGTGCAGCGTGAGCACACCAGGCGCTGACTCGGCAATCGTATACCGACCACACGCTGGCGGCGTGCCAGTCTCATACAACGACAGTTCGGGCACGAGCTCCCATGTACCGAGATAGTGGTCGATGTGCATCACTGTTTCCAAGCTGACAAGTGTAGTGGGCTCTAACTATAAATTAGTTATTAGATCTGCTAATTAAGCTCCTCCACGCTCGATATTATCTAGCAGATCTGATAGATAATACCCAAACTTTAGGAAGTTAAATGGCGGCAGATAACTTGGCATCTCATTTCAGGATCTTTAAACCGTCTGCTGCTGCGCCGTGTTAGCCTATTGCTCTTTTACGCTTAATAATTTGGCTTTACCTCGATAAGCTGAAGAATTTGATTATCTCGCCCGATTACCTTTAACTCATCCACTTTGACACCGACAGCTTGGATCGGCGCATCAAAGACGAATAAGCCATTGGTTACCTCATTTCTCAAGGTTCTACCATCACTCAATACTGCTTCTACCGCAGCCACTTCTGTGGAGTGGCTTTGACCAAGAAGGATAAGTGAAGTATGAACACTTTGAGTGGGTCCTGCGTGTGAATACTCCACGAACTCGGTTGAAATGATATGAGGAGATTGAGAGCTGAAGTTTGACCCATCTTGGGATGCTCGCCAGACTCTCCAAGGCCAACGCACAACGCGAACTTGTCCTCTATCTAGAGATGCTGGCAAGCCCTGGCAAACCACAATTGCGGTAGTTGGTGTCGTTCGTTGCGCTTTTACAACGGGGGCATCTTGACAATAACTATCTCGTCTAGCGGCTCGTTCTGGCGTGAGTGCCCAACCATCCATGTGCCAAAAATACCAGATTCCCGGAATTATGCTGAGAGAAGTTAGCAGTATTACTACCTGGCTGCTTCTTTTTAATACTCTTAACATTTTGCAGAGTCCATTTGGTGAAGCCAATGTTCATTGGCTATCTACAGTGACTTATAGCTACCGTGACTGGCTATCTCTACACTGGTTCCCAAGTACTTTGCTCAAGAACTTGGGCAATTGCTCATCGCCAACGAAACTCTTCACTCTCGGATGCGCACACACAAGCTCTGGAGAACACTTACAGGTGTAACTGGACGGCTAACTACAAATTAAGTATCGGATCTGCTAGATAAGCTCCTTTATGCCCGGTATTATCCGGCGGATCCGGTAAGTACTGGCGGTTTTATAATTGAGTGATGCAAAAGCTTACGATTACTCGACCCGACGACTGGCACTTACATCTGCGCGACGGTGCGGCGCTGAAAGCGGTTCTGCCCCATACGGTGCGTCAGTTTGCCCGCGCGATTATCATGCCGAATTTGAAGCCTCCGGTACGCACTGTTGCGGATGCTGCGGCCTATCGCGATCGCATCTTCGCAGCTATTCCGGCTGGCGAACAGTTTGAGCCGCTAATGACGCTCTATCTCACTGATAACACGAGCCCCGAAGAAATTATTGCGGCTAAAGCATCCGGGTTTATCAAGGCGGTAAAGTACTACCCAGCCGGTGCAACGACCAATTCAGACTTGGGGGTGACGGATATTGGGAAGTGCGATCGCATCTTTGAAGCGATGCAGCAGGTAGACCTGCCTTTACTGCTGCATGGGGAGGTGACCGATCAAGATGTTGATATGTTCGATCGCGAGAAGGTGTTTGTCGAGCGACATTTGATCCCCCTCAAGCAGCGATTTCCTAATCTGCGTGTGGTGCTTGAGCACGTTACGACTTCAGATGCTGTGCAGTATGTCTTGTCTGCCAACAATATCGCTGCAACGATCACGCCACAGCATTTGTTGTTTAACCGCAATGTCCTGTTTCAGGGTGGCATTCGCCCGCATTTTTATTGTCTGCCCATCTTGAAACGGGAGGAGCATCGCCACGCACTTTTGCAAGCGGCAACTTCTGGTAATCCTAAGTTTTTTCTGGGCACCGATAGCGCCCCCCATCCCCGCGATGGTAAGGAAAGTTCTTGTGGCTGCGCGGGTTGCTATTCGGCTCTGCACGCTCTGGAGCTGTATGCAGAAGCGTTTGAGAGCGTTGATGCGTTGGATAAACTTGAAGCTTTTGCCAGTTTCTATGGGCCAGATTTCTATCAGCTTCCGCGTAATACTGAACAGATTACTTTGACCAAGACGACCTGGCGTGTTCCTGATGAAGTGCCATTTACGGAATCTGGGCTTGTGCCTTTACGGGCAGGCCAGGAGATGACGTGGCAAATGGCTTAACCTCACTAGGGTCTAACTTTTGCAGCATAGCCCAGCTCTGCAAGCCAAACTTCACTGCGAGTAGGGCTACTCATAGTCTGCCTTATTTTGTGAGTTCTAGTTCGACAGCTCGGTAGAACTCTTTCACATCCTTAGGCGACTGAAGATAATAAACCTGCTTTCTCTCCTTAGCTTTATGCACATACTCTCGGTACTTTGGCGTGAGCTTCTTGTGGCAAAGCCAAACTGTGTAATAACTGTTGAGCGTACCCTTTAAGAGCGGACTGTTCTCGGGCCAATTTGCTGGTGGAACTACAAAGCCTTTCAAGAATCGCTTTGTTACCCACCAATAGTGCCTGAGAACTGGCATGTCAACATAGATCAAGGTGTCTGCAACCTCCAGCCGTTCCCATACTGTGTCTAATGATCCATATCCATCGATGATCCACTGGTCCTGCTGAAGGAGTTGATCGTGAGCAGCTTTATAGTCTTCGTACGGAACTTCTCCGCCACCAGGTTTGTACTTCAAGAGGTCTAAAGCGACCATAGGCAAACCTGTCATTTTTGCCAGACGCTTGCTGAGCGTGGATTTCCCGCCTCCAGCATTGCCAAATACAGCAACTTTTTTCACAGGTATCTCCTTCCTGAGCGTCGCTTTAAACTACTCCTCAGTCATGAAATTTTACGGACTAGCTGACGGTATTTTCAGTGTCTAAAGCAGATTTCAGGTGCTGTAGTACCCGTGTAGGTACTCCTGGATCATTGGTGGGAATGGTGGGTACGCACATGACTGCCCCACAGTAATGCCTCTATTGGCTAATGATGCTCATCACCCACTGTTAATGTCTCGATTCTAATAGACAACTTTAATGCGGTCAGGTGCAGGGGCGTTGGTGAATGAGAGTCGGGCTTAGTCCTCGATGGCCTCAATACCAAGTTGCCTAAGTCGCTCAAGGTTGTCCTTCATGGTTTTGATCTCTTGGGGCGAGTGCCCCTGCCAATCCATCACCTCACCCACAACCCGCAGCGGATCCTGAGAGCGATATGACTTCGTCGGATTACCCGGGTATTTCTTATCCGTCAGATTGGGATCATCTGCAATTGGGCCGGTCGGCTCCACGATGTAGATTCTGCCGGATCCTTCCCCAAGGGCCAGCTCGGCCCCCCAAGTGGCCGCATCCAAGGTGGCAGTCAGATAGACGTAGGCTGCCTTTTTCCTCTTGCCGTAGTTAGAGTTATAGCCTGGCACGATCAGGTCCCCTGGTTTCAGGTCGGCTTTCGTACCATGGTAAAACTGTTGCAAATTCAGGTCGTTGGTGGCTTGCATCGGTTTGTTCCTCATATTCTGTGTTCCCACCCTTCAGTCTGAGCGCGAAAGCAGTGGTTGTAGAATCAGCCAAAGAGTGGCTGAAAGGCTTGAGTAAAGAGAATTTCGACGGTCCAATGACCAACCTAGACCATTTGTCACTATAGGAGTGTCTATAGATTCAGATGAAGTCTATAAGCAACTGCTTCCTAATTATGAAGATTTGACCCCACGAAGTAGCCAGCTTATGAATTCGGCGGAGTGTCACTGAGAGAATCAGTATATTAGAAATACTGGCTAGCAAAGAAGCAACTGCTCAGGATTCCAAATGAAAACTGTGGAGCTTACCAAAAAAGAGCGTGATCGGCTCATCAAGGATATTAGTAGTGCATCGGGGGTAGCCCAGTATGCATTGAAGGAAAAAATGAAGGATGAGCAGATCGTTAAAGCCGCACAGCATCTAGAGATTTTAGCATTGGTCAAAGATGCTAATAACTTCAACCGTTACAAGCAGGGCCTCAAGACCCAAGAGGCCAACGAAAAACTAAAAGCTTTCCTAAATCCCCAGCACTCAGAAATTTTGAACGCTGGCAAATGGTTGCTCAATGTGCTTTCTAAATCAGGAAGCGATCGCAAGCAAGTCCTTTTGGAGAAAGACCTGGTGCATAAGCAGGACTACAACGAAACTGTTCAAGAACTGCGAAATGCTGTCACAGACATAACCGGGATCAGTGAAGAGACAACTACGGAAGCAGAGACCAAAATTTCTGAATTAGAGAAGCGTATTGATACCCTTAAAGGACAGCTATCTAAAATTCAGGAATACATTGCCTTCAATTACGGCAAAAAAGAGTGGCAGGTGCTTAAGAAAACTTTCAATCTTGACTAGAGGATAACCATGAATATTGATGGCATGAGTTATCGCGAGTGGCAGAAGCGTAATTCTGACACTTTTCAGATATTAACGAAAGCTCAGCAGCAATCCGTGCGTCAGCAAGGATACCGCAACGTTAGCTGGCAGAAAGTCCAGCAGTCTTGGAAAATTTTGCAGCAGCTCAAGCCTCCAAGTTTGTTTGACGCCAAGCTGAAGAAGGGAGACCTCCCTGGCGCAATTGATCAATCTATTCTGGGAGCTGAGCAAGTTCAAGATTTGGCCAAGCAAGCAAAGTCAAACTTGAAGCGCAAGCGCAACCAGATTCAAAAGCGTGCTGACGAAGTGTTAGACAAATACCAGCTGCTATAAATGACTGACTTCAATCCGCAGGAACTAGCCACTCTATATTCAAGTGCTGACATTAACGAATTGTGGCAAG
Source organism: Pseudanabaena sp. FACHB-2040 (assembly GCF_014696715.1). Lineage (NCBI taxonomy): Bacteria > Bacillati > Cyanobacteriota > Cyanophyceae > Pseudanabaenales > Pseudanabaenaceae > Pseudanabaena > Pseudanabaena sp. FACHB-2040. The sequence goes on along the minus strand of NZ_JACJQO010000002.1, from coordinate 88,927 downwards.
CAGCCCAAAACTGTCCAGTCATCGATCATCCCAACTTCGGCAAGATTAGCCCGAATCAGTATCGCGCCAAATACCATCAAAAGCCGTGCCCTTTTTGCGGCCAGAAAATGGTTCATGGAAAGTCCGCTCATAGTACCAATGACAAGCAGGAAGCAATTGCTCGCGGCTATCAATACTTGGACGGGAATGACAAAAAAACTATCAATAAAGCTGGCAAGACTTACTTTCATCCTCACTACGTCACTCTCGACCACAAGCTAAACAAGGCTCGCTGCCCGGAGCGCATGTTTGACTGTAGCAACCTCCAAATTATGTGCTGGAAGTGCAATAACCTCAAAGGTGATAACAACGCCTTTGAGATTCAGCATAACCTTAGTTATCTTCAGGATCTTGCTGAGGGTGTTCTCCACCGCTACCCACTTCTCTGACCATAGCGAAAGATAAACTCTAAGGCTAATATTTCTATTTCAGAGTTTCTTGAAGTATCGGGCAATTGGCCATAGATCAAAGCCCGCTTTCTCATAGATGTATCGCACTGCAGCATGGCCAGGATCGCCTCCCGTCTCGACCATAGCAATAGACATCCCAGCCTCTTATTCAGCTCAGAGTAAATTCTGTGAGTGCGCTGCCAATGCCGCGACCTTGAAAGTCTGGATCAACTGTTAGAAGCAGACACACCCGCAGGATGGGCAAAGGGCGATAGCTGTGCCTATCGCTCAAGGGAAATGCTGTGATGGGCACGCTTTGCTTTGCCCATCCTACAAAACTGCTGAACTTCACAATTCCTTGCACAGGGCATGACCCAACGGGCTATCATTATTCCTGCGAATTTCATAGGAATACCCTGAACCAGTCATAGAGCCACCACCTGCAAGTCGAGCAATATCCCATTCACCCAATTTCTGAATCAATGAGTTTTTGTAACCTATAGCCTCTTCGTATGTAACAAGAGTAGAGCCAGGCGGGCAAGTTTCACCGCTCACTTTAAATACAGATGAGGCAGTTATCTCAGAAGGTATTTGAGGTGTCTGTTGCGAGGTAGGTAATTCTAATAGTCTAGGTAGCATCATAGTCACCCCTATCAAAACTGATAAAGCTGTACTTCCGAGTAGCACACTTCGTCGAACTGCTCTCGAATGAAAGATTCTAGATTGAACTTCTTCGTTGGGTAAGCGCAATTTTGCTCTAATTGATTCTATATCCATACTCTCTAAACCCAAAACCTCCTGAAACCGCTTTAGCTCTTGACGCTTGTAATCAGGTAAAGGATTCTCGCGTTCCAATTCCTTTACCAACGCTTCCTCATACTGCTGCAATTTCTGCTTGTACTCTTGGTAAGGCTTTAATACCTGAGCCTCAATTTCTTGTGCTTCTGCGGTTGAAAGACCCAACTGGTTCTGTCGAGTATTCAGTGTATAGCGTGCAATATCAGAGATTTCGCCTCGACTGGCAAAACTTTCTACTTCTTGGCGATATCTCAGCTTTGGATCACCGACAGGCGCTTTAGCTAGACGAATCTTGAACCCTTCCTCCACAGCATAGATTTTGGGCTTCATTGCTGGTGCAGATTCTTGAACCTTTCGACTCGCGTATTCATGTAGCTCATCAATGGAAATTATTCCATCACCGTTTAAGTCAGCTGCACCAGTTTCCAATCCTTCTACAAGAAAGCGTGTGTAGATTGAAAGATCTGACCCCTGCTGTTCAAAAGAATATTGGGTAGAACTTGAAGAAGTCAGAACTGCACGCCCTTCGCCCCCTAACTGGGTTTGAACATCGATTGAACCATCATCTTTTGCCCTCATATCTTCGGCAAATGCTCCACTAAAACAACAATCCAGCAGCACGACCTGGCGCTTGGAACGGCTATTTAGCATTACATCATTTACAAAGTGAGCAGGAACAGCAGTCGATTTAACCAGTTCACCTTGGGCTGTTTTCCGAGTGATGGTAGTTGCTAGATATAGCCTGTTACTATCATCCTTGACACCATGACCTGAGAAAAATAGAAGGATTAGGTCATCCTTAGAGCGATCTGCACATAGATTTTCAATTTCTCCCTGCATTACAAGAGGATCAGGATTAGCTAACGTTTTGACCTGATCGAATTGGCCCATCTCCGAATGCTGCAATACTCGCTGCATCGCTTCAACATCCTTGATTGCGCCAGGAAGCGCATTCAAGCCCGCCCCATACTCACCCACCCCAATTAATAAGGCAACCTTAGCCACTGTAATCTCCTATTCTGGGTGTAGTCAGAAATCATGCAGACTCAGCTACGAAGTCCTGAGCTGATTTGATAGCGACCTCTAGCTCCTCGCGGCTCTGCACTTTGACTTTGAGCTTTTTGCCATTTGCTTCTACCTCCAGTTCGATCGATTTTCCTCCCAGACGATCGCCTAAGAAACCAAATAACCGCTTTGCATTTTCGGCATTTGCCTCTGCCGTTAGCAGCCCTACTAAAATTCCGCCTAATGCCTTATTGCCTTCAGGTGGGTTAGGGTCAAGCACGCGATTGACTGTTTCTACTTCATCCACGTCTTTGAGTTCTGCAATGAGCCGTAGAGCTTGCTCATCCCGCTCATCTGGGGTTAGGTTCGGATCGTTGAAGTTGAACGTTAATTTAATCCTAGATTGACTTTTCATATCAATAGACAGGTTTCCATTATGCTTTAACAAACAGTTCAGTGATCGAACAACTAAGTAGATGGCCTTAAATAACCGTTGTTCTGCTAGATGGAATAGATGGGAGAGCGAATGAAGCATCCAATTTGGAAATTGAAACGCTAGACTTTGTAGCCTGCGGTTTCGGCCCGTTCTGCCACTGCGGTGATTACCCCTTAAGCTAAAGCGTAAGTATCCTCAAGCATCTGCAGTAACCTCAAAATTGCTTCAGACCTACTGAAGTTCCTACCTGCTACTCACAACAGAAAAGCGCTAAATATGCATCTCTTTACATAGTTTTACAATTGCGGTTCTGCCAAAATTAATTTGCATAAAGCTTGTGCCATTGGCTGAGTAGATATGGAGGCAATCACCAAGGAAACAACGTAGCTTCTAAGTTTCAAGCTCTCTTAATACCCACATCACTAAAATCAGCAGCGCTCTTGACTTGTGATAAGGAGTATTTTCCTAGGGGAGAGGTTGGGGACTACTTTGGCGACGGCATAGCAGCAGGTAAGCAGCTAGAGTGAAGTAGAGGGCCAGAATGGGTGAGCCACCGATACCGCCTGCCTAATCACTTAAAGCAAAACCCAACCGCCAGAAAGTCGCCAACGTACTGTATGGCAGCCTAGAAGCCCTCGATCGCATGCCAAGTACCTGCACACCCTCCAGTACACAGACGCGGATCACTGGAGCGACCCCAGACTCAGCGGCAAAGATTACCAGTGAATGGTCGTACACATAAAGCACCTGCTGATTGAGTAGGGTCTGCCAGTAGATCCCGTAGGATAAGCAAAGCAAAGCGTGCCTATCACAGCCTAGGTCGCTAAAAGATGCGCATGGGCTATCGCCCTTTGCCTATCCTACAAAAGCTACAAAAGCCTAAACCCGCTCCCTAAGCGTAGACATACCACTACGCTGAATAGCACTGGTCGCAGTGACAAACACAAGCGTTTCGCTGCCAACCATCCTGGCAAATGCTGACGTAAAAACAGATCATGCATAAGCAAAAGCTGCAAACGCTTAAGCAAAAGCCCTAAGTGTTTAAGCAAAAGCCCTTAATGTTTAAGCAAGAGCCCTTAATGCTTATATAAAAGCCCTAAACATATAAGCAAAAGCTGTAAATGCTTAAGCAAGAGCTGCAAATGCTTATACAAAAGCCCTAAACATATAAGCAAAAGCTGCTAATGCTTAAGCAAAAGCGACTAACGCTTATACAAAAGCTCTAAACATATAAGCAAAAGCCCCAAGTGTTTAAGCAAGAGCCCTTAATGCTTATATAAAAGCCTTAAACATATAAGCAAAAGCTGTAAATGCTTAAGCAGAAGCGACTAACGCTTATTCATTTGCGACAACGACTCAAGCAAAAGCAACTCACCCATAATTACAGGAAGCGTCACCCAGCAGCGCACCTAATTCAATGCCGCCAGCCCAACCACCTCAGCAAATGCAATCCCCACAGCCCCCTGACGATGACCGTTTTCAGCTAGCAGTGCAGGCCGCCAGCGAAGTTGCCCGTAGCTATGGTCTTGTCTTTGAGCATCCTGTAGCGCTGCAAAGCACCAGCAATGTCATAGTGCATTTGCAACCTACTGGAGTCGTTGCCCGCATCGCCGCTGTTCCCAGCACCATCCGCGCTGGCGATGCTTGGTTTATCCGTGAGCTGGCAGTGGCAAAGCACTTGGTCGCCGCCAGCGCTCCCATTATTCCACCCAGCCGCCAGATCGACCCCGGCCCCCACCAGCACAACGGTTTCACCCTAAGCTTTTGGGACTATGTGCAAATTCTGCCAGAGCCTTTTGATCCGGTGTTGGCGGGGCGAGCGCTGCGGGTTTGCCACTGGGCACTTAACAGCTTTACCCAAGAGCTGCCCGTGTTGGCCCTGATCACCGAAGCCAAGCGGCTCTTGAGCCAGCTCACCACCCAAGGTACATTTGCCCCCGCTGATGCCGCACTGTTAGCGCAGGTCAGTGCTCCCTATGAGGAGCGACTGCACGGTCTGCCCATGCAGCCCCTCCACGGCGACTCCCACTCTGGCAACGTGCTCCACACTTCCATCGGTGTGCTGTGGGCTGACTGGGAAGACGCCTTTATCGGCCCTATCGAGTGGGACTTGGCCTCCCTGGTGGCAAACCCTTATGTCTTCGGGGTTGACCAAGACAAAGCCGAAGCCGCTCTTTGGGGCTATGGCACTTACGACCCCCAAGTTCTCGCGCTGTGCATTGAGATCCGCACCTTTGTGGCGCTGGTGTGGTCAGCCATTCAGCACCAGCAGCAGCCTAGCCCCCAGCACCAGGAGCGCATTGAGTACCGCCTGAACTGGTTCCGGCAGCGGCAAAAAGGAAACGAATAAGATACCCGTGCCCATCGCTAAAGGGCAATGCTGAGATGGGCACGCTTTGCTTTGCCCATCCTACGAGCTGGCATCCTGGAATACACCGTTCAAAGACACCAGCTTGTTTTTTCAGTAATCTCTAAGACGCATCCAATTGCGTAAGTCGCTGTCTCAGGCTGTTGATGGTCACTCTCAAAGTTTGTCGGCTGGAAGCATCAGCTTGGCGTTGATACTCGGCTTCCAATTCAGTAATTTTGAGTTGAAGTGCGCTTCGTGTTGCTGACGTTGCCAATGTTAGGTAGCGTTGCGGCTGAAGGTCTTTTAGCCGTGCTGTGAGTAATATAGATTGCCGATTGAGATCTTGAATAATCGGAGTATCTGCTTGACCACGAGAAAGTGCGATCGTCCGCTCAACGTCAATGGCTCCAAACTTGCTGGACAGGGCACTTTGTGAGGCTGACCTTACTAACGCCTGATAACGCTGCGGCTGAAGCTCTTTTAGCCGCGCTGTGAGTAATATAGATTGTCGATCGAGATCTTGAATAGCCGGAGTATCTGCTTGACCACGAGAAAGCGCGATCGTCCGCTCAACGTCAATAGCTCCAAACTTGCTGGACAGGGCACTTTGTGAGGCTGACCTTACTAACGCCTGATAACGCTGCGGTTCAATCTGCTGTAGCTGTGAAACCAGTGCTGTCCGGCGTCGGTTGAGGTCTTCGATGACCTGAGTATCTGCCGGAAAGCGACTCAGAGCGATCGCATGCTCGACTTCAATCTCTCCAATGCTCTGAGACAGGTTGTTGACTTGCGTAGCTGGTGTTTCGGCTTGGACTGGAGTAGATACTGCTTGTGATGGCTTAGTTGTGCTTTGAACAGAGATAACTCCGACTGAGGTGAGGACACAAGCTCCAATCAGACATAAAAGCTTTGATTTGACGAGCATTGAGCAAGTTCTCCTTCTATGAACTTAGAAATGCAGTCTGATCATGAGATGAAGCAGTACTATCTAGTTGAACCGGATTGGTAATAACTTCTTGACGAGATGCACTTTCAATTAAGGACAGTTAAAAGATGAACTGGTTCCACATAAGAGTAGTAATTTAGGTAGTCCTATTTCTTAAAGGCTAAAGAGAAACAGTCATTTTTAGAAGTCTTGCCAGATGGACTTTCAAAATTTTGCTTTTTTCTCTGATTTTTACGCAAGGGCACTACCGTCGTTAACTTTGAAACAGACACATCCGTAGGATGGGCAAAGGGCGATAGCCCGTGCCCATCGCTAAAGGGAAGTGCTGTGATGGGCACGCTTTGCTTCGCCCATCCTACAAACCTCCGCTGGCTGAGCGGAGTCGTGTGTCCTTCAGACAGCGAGCACTCTTTAGGTGATCACCGTGGGCTTTTCGCGTCCAGTCAACTCGCGAATCTTGGCGATTTCATCCGCCATCCGCACCAAGTCGCCCAGCGCTTCCTGAGTATCCTGATCGTGCTTAGCCGGGTCGGGTTCGTAGCTCTCTAGATAGATCCGCAGCGTGGCTCCCTGAGTACCTGTACCCGATAGCCGGAAGACAATGCGGGAGCCGTCGGTAAAGCCAATGCGGATACCCTGCTTTTTGCTAACGCTGCCGTCTATTGGGTCGGTGTAGCTGAAGTCGTCGGCGTAGGCGACTTCATACTGGCCGAACCGTTGGCCTGGCATAGAGCCGACTGCCGAGCGCAGGTTTTCCATCAGGGTGTTGGCTGGGTCGGAGTCAACGGCTTCGTAGTCATGGCGAGAGTAGTAGTTGCGACCGTAGGTGCGCCAGTGATCCTGGACGATCTCTTCTACCGACTGCTTCCGCACTGCCAGAATATTCAGCCAAAACAGCACCGCCCACAGCCCGTCTTTCTCACGGATATGGTTAGAGCCGGTGCCAAAGCTTTCTTCTCCGCAGAGGGTAGCTTTGTCGGCATCTAGCAGGTTGCCAAAGAATTTCCAGCCGGTCGGCGTTTCATAGCAATCGATGCCCAGCTTTTCGGCTACTCGGTCGGCGGCTTGGCTGGTGGGCATGGAGCGGGCAATGCCGCTAAGGCCAGAGCGATAACCCGGTACTAGGTGAGCGTTGGCGGCCAACACGGCCAGGCTGTCGCTGGGAGTGACGAAGAAGTGGCGGCCCAAGATCATGTTGCGATCGCCATCGCCATCTGAGGCAGCGCCAAAGTCGGGCGCATTGTCGCCAAACAAAATCTCTACCAGGTCGTGGGCGTAGACCAGGTTGGGGTCGGGGTGACCGCCGCCAAAGTCTTCTAGCGGTTCGCCGTGGATGACGGTGCCCGCAGGCGCATTTAGCCGCCGCTCAAACAGAGCCTTGGCATAGGGGCCGGTCACGGCATGGAGCGAGTCCATGCACATTCGGAAGTTGGCAGAGCCGAGCAGCTGTTGAATCTGGTTGAAGTCAAACAACGACTCCATCAGCGCCCCGTAGTCGTTGACGGCATCAATTACCTCAACTCGCGTATTGCCGAGCTGAGTTGAGCTGACGCGGTCTAGGTTAACGTCGTCAGCCTCAAGAATTTTATAGGAGCTGATTTTTTGGCTGTTTGCAAAGATGGCGTCGGTGACTTTCTCGGGAGCCGGGCCACCGTTACCGATGTTGTACTTGATGCCAAAGTCTTCATTGGGGCCGCCAGGGTTGTGGCTGGCCGAGAGAATGATGCCGCCAAAGGCATTATTTTTACGAATGACGCAGGAAGCTGCCGGAGTTGAGAGAATGCCGCCCTGCCCCACTAAAACTCGACCAAACCCATTAGCCGCCGCCATTTTGAGGATGACCTGAATGGCTTCTCGGTTGTAGTAGCGGCCATCGCCCCCCACTACTAAGGTCTGGTTTTGATAGCCTTCTAAGCTGTCGAAGGTAGATTGAATAAAGTTTTCTAGATAATTAGCCTGTTGGAACGTCGGCACCTTCTTACGCAGGCCCGAGGTTCCCGGCTTTTGATCCGGATAGGGTTGAGTGCTGACAACTTGAACCGTCATGAGTTGTGATCTCGCGCTAAGAAAGCTAGCTGTGGCTCTAGCTCTACCTGTGCCCCAGTATGGGTAATTAACCGTAAGCTCAGGTTAAGAGCATAAAGCAACAACTACGCTTTACTTTAATCGAGAGCGCCGAGCAAACTGCCCGAATTTGCTCAATCTCTATCAAAGGTTGGATTCCCTTCAGGTTTTGAAAGGTTTCGTGAGGCATGAGCTAAACGATCCTTGCTCCCCTAGCCATTTTTCTAGGTTCGATTCAGCCCATTTACCTGATGGGGCAGCGGCCCAAAGTTTTGCATTCTGGGACTATTCGCTCATAGGTTTCAGGAGTTTATATGTCTTTTGCAGAGAATGCGAATCCCCTGCAGGGGTTTTCTGAAGGGCTAGCCGATGCCCTTGACCAAGTCAGCAACAGTATTGTGGCAGTCCAGGGGCGGCGACGCTTTGCCTGCAGCGGCGTTTACTGGCAGCCGGGGGTGATTGTGACGGCTGACTATGTGCTGAAGCGGGAGTCGGCTCTGACGGTAGTTTTGCCAAGTGGAGAAGCGGTGAGCGCTGAGCTGGTAGGCCGCGATCCGGCGCTTGATTTGGTGGTGCTGCGGGTGGAGGGGGTAGATTTGCCGGTGCCGCAGCGCAGTGATCCGACTCAGCTGCGGGTAGGGCAACTTGCGATCGCAGCCGGTCGCTCCCTCGAAACAGGCCTTAGCGCTAGCCTAGGCATTCTCAGTAATCTGGGCGGGGCGTGGCGAACGATGCAGGGTCGCGCGATTGATCGCTTTATTCGGCCCGATGTCACGCTCTATCCCTCTTTGCTAGGCGGGGCGTTGGTCGATACCCAGGGCCACATTATCGGCATCAACCTGAGCGGGCCGCGCAACTGGCCGATTACCATTCCCGCTGAGACTCTAGATCGGGTGGTGGGCACGCTGCTGCAGAGCGGACAGATTCCTCGCGGCTACTTGGGCATTGGTCTGCAGCCGGTGGTGCTGCCGCCGGGGCTGCAAGAATCGCTGAACCTGACGGATGAGGTGGGCGTGCTGGTGGTCAGCCTAGAACCGGATAGCCCGGCCGATCAGGCGGGGATTTTCATTGGCGATATTTTGCTGTCGCTGGGGGATCAGCCGGTTGCCAACCTGCAGGATGTGCAGGCAGCGCTAGATGCTGATACGGTGGGGCAATCGCTCCAAGCGCAGATTGTGCGCGGCGGGCAGCTAATTGAGGCGACATTGGTAGTCGGGGAGCGGCCCCAGCGGGGGCGTTGCTAACGGCAGCGAGGAGAGAGTGCGTGAGGCAGGTTTTAGTGGTGGCTGAATCTGCGATCGCACGGGCCGGTCTGACTGCCCTGATCACAGAACAGACAGACCAGTGGCAGGTTTCTAGCGTGGCCGACCTCTCAAGCTGGCTGCAGCGCCCTCCGACGGAAATGCCCGATGTGGTGCTGATCGATTTGAGCCACTCGGGCAGCCAGGTTACTGCCGATCTCCTCGGCATTTTGGAGGACTGTCCGGCGGCGGTAGTCGTACTAGTAGAGCAATGGCCCGAGCCCAACTGGGCAGAGATCCTGCGATCTGGGGTGCAGGGACTGCTTTTGAGCGAGGCTACGGCAGGTGCGATCGTCGCGGCCCTCGAAGCAGCGGCGGCAGGTCTAGTAGTGCTGCACCCAAATCTGGTTGAGGAGCTATTAGCAACGGCCCCTAGCCTGTCACGCATGGCTGGCGAAGCTCCAACTCAGCCTCTCACCAACCGCGAAGTTGAGGTGCTGACCCTACTGGCAGAAGGGGTAGGCAATAAGACCATTGCGCGCCGTCTTACCCTCTCTGAGCACACCGTTAAATTCCATATCAGCACAATCTTCGCCAAGCTAAACGTCTCTAGCCGCACCGAGGCTGTGATTGTAGGGGCAAGGCTGGGGCTGATTTTGCTGTGAAAGCTTGGTATACCAATCCTCTAAACAGCCGTGCCCCATCCACCCATCCACTCCCTATCCGCAGCCCTTTTTTCTGGAATGGGTATTACTCGCTGCAAGCCTGCTCCAACAGCAGCAGCACCGCATTTTCCTCAAAGTTCAGGCCATTGTCAGGGAAGGCTGGTGCATTGTCTGGGTCCAGCGCGGGCAGCAGCGTTCCGTTTTCGTAGGCTTCTACAATAGCCGGATGCACATAGTATTTGCGGCAAGTGCTGGGACGATTGCCCAACTGCTTAGCAACGTCTTTAATCGCCTGGACAATGTTGCGATTGGCTTGGGTTTTGGAGGTGAAGGGGCCAATTTCTTTGAGCGCTAGGGCTGTCTCCACGGTGCCTGCCCAGGTTCGGAAGTCTTTGGCGCTGAAGGTGTCTTCGGTAATCTCGCGCAGGTAGCTGTTGACGTCTTCTGAGCCAATGCACTGACGCTGGCCGTCTTCATCGTAATACTGAAACAGTTCATAGCCGGGAATGTCGCGGCAGCGCTTGACCAGCTTGGCCAGTTTGCGATCGCACAGCTCAATCTCGTGCTCGATGCCGTGTTTGCCTCGAAACTGAAACTTGAGTGTGCTGCCTGTAATCTCCACATGGCGATCGCGCAGGGTCGTCAGGCCGAAGGAGCGATTTTTCTGAGCATACTCGTCATTGCCGATGCGAATAAAGGTTTCTTCCAATAGCCGCACTACAACGGCCAGCACTTTTTCCCGAGACAGCTTCTGCTTACGCAGGTCTTGATCAACTCGCTCCCGAATCTTGGGCAGAGCCAAACCAAAGGCCAGCATGCGGCTGAACTTGGCTTCGTTGCGAATTTTGTTCCAGTCGGGGTGGTAGAGGTACTGCTTGCGGCCCTTAGCGTCGCGGCCTGTCGCCAGCAAATGTCCATTTAGCCGAGGACAAATCCACACATCCTGCCAGGCTGGGGGAATTCTTAGGGCTTCGATGCGCTGCCGTTCTCGGGCATTTTGAATGCGAGCGCCTTTGGTGTCGTAGTAGCTAAAGCCTTTACCACTGCGCTTGCGGCTAATTCCAGGCCCTTCGTCTGAGACATGACGCAACCCGGCGGCTTGGGCAAACTGCTTGGGGTCAGCCACCTGGACAAGAAGCTCTACCGAAGCGGTGTAATTGAGGGTTGATGGGGCAGAGGATGGCATTGATAGCAGAAGGTTAAGAGACGAAAAAGGGCTAAACATTCCAGCAAAAGGCGCGGCAGCGACCTGAGCTCTTTTGTGAATGCTTAACCCCTGCAATGTCTTTTGGTCAAAGCAGACTATCTGCTCACAGCTAGACAGGTCTAAGACTACTCGGCTTGTTCAGTTTCTTCGTCTTTAGGCTGAACCTCGTGGGCCATGTTGCGAAAGGCTGCAGGGCTACCGGGTTGGCTGCTACCGCTGGTAAAAGCTGAAGATTCGCTGCCAGCATCGGAGGTATGGTTGCTGCCAGTTCCCGTCGCGTTTGATTCAGGGGTTGAATATTCCTGGGCAAGCTGATAGTCATCATCGAAGTTGCCTTCGGAAACCTCAGTCTTTTTAGCTTCTCCTTCTTTGATCTCTTCTGACAGACGATCAGCATCAAAATTGGAGGAGTCAGAGGTTGCTTGAACCATAGGAGTTTCCTTTTTTAGTTCTTAAATTGGTGTTTTTTAAGACTAAATAATTGACCTAAAAATGCTGAGAGTCCTCGGATAGATTACTGCTGTGCCGCAGGTGGGATTTAGATAGCTGACTACGCTCAGCAGCAAAGTCTATTGGCACAGCCTTCTATCAGGCACCTAGCTGATTACCAAAGAACCTCGACAAACCCTCCCGAACGATTGATGCCATTCTCCAGGTCGCTCTACTAGGGTCTAAACAGCCGTTGATGGGGTTTGGCGGTGGATGCTGGGAAAACTTTGACAGCTCGCTTTAACACTAACCCTTGCAGATAACACCCTAATGACTTATGGATCGAGTTCTGATTATTGGCGGCTGTGGCCGCATCGGCAACAGCATTGCTAAAGATATCCTTGCCCACACTGATGCTGAAGTCACCATCACCGGACGCAACCCTCAAATGGGCATGGCAACCCTGGAGCGTCTGGGATCTACGGTGCAGTTTCAGGTGCTGGATCTGTGTGAGCCAGATCAGGTTCGAGATGCGATCGCAAAGGCCGACCTGGTCATCCATTCCGCAGGTCCCTTTCACTACCGCGACACCCACGTTATAGAAGCCTGCATTGAGCAGGGCGTCAACTACACAGACGTCAGTGATGAGCGCGGCTTTACCAAGCGGGCATTGGCTCTTAGCGAAGCCGCCGAAGCCGCAGGCGTCACCGCCATTATTAACACTGGCGTTTTCCCCGGCATCTCCAACAGCATGGTTCGCAAAGGCGTAGAGATGATGGAAAAGGCTGAATCTGTTCAGCTAAGCTACGTTGTGGCTGGCTCTGGAGGCGCAGGCGTCACAGTTATGCGCACTACCTTTTTGGGCCTGCAGCGCCCCTTTGAAGCTTGGCTAGATGGTCGCTGGCAGTCGGTCAAGCCCTACACTGCCCGCGAAGCCCTAGACTTTCCCAAGCCCTACGGACGGGCGCATGTTTACTGGTACGACATGCCTGAGTCACTCACCCTGCAGCAGACCTTTCCGGTGCAGAACGTGATTACCAAATTTGGAGTGGTGCCCGACTTTTACAACCATGCCACTTGGTCAATGGCCCACTGGCTGCCCTCGTCGGTACTAAAAAGCCCTGCTACCGTGGAATTTCTAGCCCGAGTTAGCCACTTCATGACCGATGTCACCGACCGCTTCTCCGGTACGGGCGTTGCCATGCGCTGTGACGTTAAAGGCTATCAAGATGGTAAACCGGTTCATTACTGCAGCAGCTTTGCCCATGAAAGCGCAGCTGTTGCCACAGGTTTGGGCACCGGCAGTATTGCTGAACTGCTCCTAAACGGCAAACTGCGGCAGCCCGGCGTTCACCCGGTTGAGCGAGCGCTACCGACCCCCCTGTTTGAAGAGGTTATGGAGCACCGCCAGCTTCCCATTCATGAATCTATTGTTTAAGCCCAAAAGCGGTTGAAATAGGTCTAACCAAAAGGGGTGAGCGGTGCTCACCCCTTTTGTTATTTTTGTTGGTTATCAATTGGTTAGGGTCAATGCATAGCCGACCTAAAGCTAGGGCCTCAGCTCGTTTGTACAGTCTGCCGGATATTGCCTGGGACGGCACTTTCCAAGTTCAGAGGATCTGCTTCTTCTAAATCGGGAGAATCTGCCTGCAAGTGCTTCTCTAGCAGCGACAGGTTACGTAGATTGGCCTTAAAAGTGGCATCAAACAGGTCGCCCACCAAGGGCACAGTTCCTACTACCGATTCTAGGGCAACGTTTAGCGCCATCTTTCGCAGCACAGGGGCCGGCAGCTTGAAGCGGGCAGCGAGAAACACGATATAAGCAGAAATTCCAGCAGTGATCAAGTCTCCTCCACCAGGAATTAAACCCAGTAGGGGATCTAAGCCAATGCGAAACTTGGTGCCAGGAAGACCGATTGCCGTATCCATAAGACGGCTGATACGGCGAATGCGATTTAGAGTTTTGAGGCCGGCGACTGTATCCATAATTTAATCGTAGCGAACTATACGAAGGCTGCCTTATATCAGGAACAAGATATAGCCCAGACTTTTGACAACAAAGTTGCCAAAAACTTGAGCTTAGGCAGATTGGAATAAGAGGGCTAAAAAGCGGTAGATGCGAGCCAAAGAACTCAGTATCTACCGCTTTAACTTAACCCTAACGGCAGCTTCTATTTAGCCGATTTGCACCTGGTTAATATCTACCGAGGTTGCGCCTCGCACCTGCCGAGCAACGCTCACCATCTTATCGAGTAGCTGTTGCTGAGGCACTTTACCTTTGAGAACGACGGTGCTGCCAGTTTGAGCAACCCACACGGTCTCAATATCATCGAGGTTAGGATCTTCATCAAATGCTTGGGCGACCCGCTTGGCCAGACCACTCTGGTCATACTCTCCGTTTAGGCCAACTCGCTCAGGGGGGATTGACTGCTGTTGACTAACTGTTGCATTAGGAGCCGCTTGAGCAGCAGCTTGGGTATTTTGTTGAACCCCTTGATTACTTCTTGCTTGGGTTCCTTGATTGCCTTTATTCTGATTGTTGGGAAGAACGCCTTGTCCAAAAATTCGCTTTAACCAGCCCATCTCGAACTCCTTTTCAGTTGGAATCTTACCCTTTCATTGAACTCAATTGAGCTGGTTTCGGCATCTCACACAGGGAACAAGTCTGCTCATTCCTGTCGTCAAATTTTATCTCTAACGAAATAACTCAAATGGTATTAATAAACTTCCTAGAAAGGCTCTGGCTTCTCCATTTGTGTAGGCCTCTGTGACGCTATTAGAAAATCTATTTAACGAGCCGTTTGAGCATTGTTGAGCTTATCTGCCTCTTCCTACTTCCTTAGGGGGCCGTAAAGTCCTCTTTGAAAACAAGGATTATAGGGCTTTACTGCCTAAGGGTGCTTAAGCCCACTTCAAGCAACCCTTAAGCGGTTACTCCGAGTTGGCATGAAAAAAGGAGCCAGAGGCTCCTTTAAGGTAGCTGGAAATCTCTTACTCGGCTTAAGCCGTGGCTAGCTGCTTTACCTTTTCTTCAATTGATTCCAGCAAGGAATTGTAGGGCTGATTGAATTTCTCAATGCCTTCTTCTAGAAGCTCCTCCATGACGCTGTTCAGATCGATTTCGATGTCTGAATCAGAGAGGCTGTTGATTATGTTGTGCGCTTCGTCTAGATCGGCTTCAATGCGATCGCAACCCACTTCGCAGTGATCCGCACAGGCTTCAATGGTTTCGACCGGCATGGTGTTGACCGTGTCGCGCCCCACTAGCTCATTGACGTACAGCACATCGCTGAAGTTGGGGTTCTTGGTGCTGGTGCTGGCCCAGAGTAGCCGTTGGGGGTTGGCTCCTTTGTCTTTTAGCGCCTGCCAACGATCGCCGTTGAACAGCTCTAGATACTTCTGGTAAGCCATTTTGGCATTTGCGATCGCAACCTTGCCTTTAAATGCCTCCAGTCGCTTTTCCATATTCAGGCTTTCGGTGCCTTCCCGCTTCAGCCGACTATCAAGCTGCTCATCAATTTTTGAATCGATCCGGCTGATGAAGAAGCTGGCTACAGAAGAAAGTTTGTTGATGGGCTGGCCTTCCTCTGCTCGCCGCTCCAGCCCCCGAATGTAGGCTTCGGCTGCTCGGGCATACATATCCACTGAAAACAGCAGCGTCACGTTGACGTTGATGCCTTCGTAGATTACCTGCTCGATCGCTTCCATACCCTCGGAAGTGCCAGGAATTTTGATCATCACATTGGGCCGTTCAATCGCCTTGTAAAGCCGTCGGGCTTCTTCCAAGGTGCCCTGAGCATTCTTGGCTAGCAGAGGAGAAACCTCGATGCTGACATAGCCATCTAGGCCATCGGTTTCCTCAAAGACGGGATGCAAGATATCGCAGGCGTTGCGAATGTCTTCAATTGCCAGAGATTCAAAAATCTGCTGAGCAGACCACTTATTGCGAATGCCCTCTTCGATATCAGGCTGGTAGGTTTGATTGCCCTTGATCGCTTTCTCAAAGATGCTGGGGTTAGAGGTGATGCCTCGCAACCAGCCCTCGTCTACCTTCTGCTTGAGTTCGCCAGATTGGATGAGATCGCGGCTGAGATAGTCCATCCAGAGGCTTTGGCCGCAGTCTCGGAGTCTTTGGAGTTGGTTATTAGTCATGGCATATCCTCGTTTTTCTACAAAGAAATAAAATCGGCCGGAGGTGCAAGATCACCCCCCGCCGATAGGCTAATTTAAGCCAGATTAAGGCTGACGCGCAGTGTTAATCTCGGTCAAGCCCAAATCAAAGGTGAGTTCGTGAACGCCAGGAATATCCTTGATTTCATCCACGATGCGCTGAGCAACTCGACGGTTTTTCACTTCCCCAGAGATGCGAACAGCCCCATTTGAAACGCTGGTGGCAATCTCGTCAGAAACATTGGCACGGATCCGCCGCTCAATCTCTGTATCGCTGAGAGGAGTGCCGTCTACTTCTGGATACTCAATGCCGTGAAACTGATTGCCGTTAGGAGTTTCCTGAAGGGCACCGTTCAGCGCTCGTTGGTCAGAGCTGATAGCGCTGTCTTTGGCAGCGGCAGCTGCCTGAGCAGGTAGGCTTGCACTGAGCATCATGATGACACTTAGAGCAACTGCAGCCAGTTCTACTCTCGCACGCCGAGCCGAAATGTTAGCCAAATACGCAGCAGCTGCAGCAAACAGCATTAAAACAAGAACATCAAAAGGGTTAAGCATATTTTTTCTTTGAATTCGACTGATTGAGAAGCAGGTTGAGAAGCGCTGCTCCAACCTTTAGCAGGTTAGAAAAAATACAAGTATTGTTGCGTCTGCCGGTCGAAAGAAATCTCTTAGCCCAAAGGTAGAGATAATTGAGCGAAATTAGCGGAAATTTGAAGAAATATTGCTTAATACATAAGTCTTTCTTTAAGCGGGTATCGCTCAGGGATGCTGCTTTTAAGCTAGGTAATTGCCCAAACGCAAGGTTGCATTAAGGACGTTCTATGGTTGCTGCTCCATCCTCGAATCGATCTATTGTCGATTGGCTAGGAGAGGAAGCCGACTCCCTCCTCACGTACCAGGCCAAAGTCTCTCGGTCTACCCTGCATCTGCCGGGGCCGGACTGGGTCGATCGCATTTTTGCCCATAGCGATCGCAACCCCCAAGTGCTCCGCAGCCTGCAGCAGCTCTATAGCAGTGGACGGCTAGCCAACACTGGCTACCTTTCCATCCTGCCGGTAGATCAGGGCGTTGAGCACTCTGCTGGGGCCTCCTTTGCGCCCAACCCCATCTATTTTGACCCTAGCAACATCATCGAGCTGGCTATTGCCGGAGGCTGCAATGCCGTGGCTACAACCCTCGGCGTTTTAGGCAGCGTGTCTCGTAAATACGCTCACAAAATTCCCTTCATTGCCAAGCTCAATCACAATGAGCTGCTGACCTACCCTAACCAGTTTGACCAGATCATGTTTGCCTCAGTCGAGCAGGCCTGGAACTTAGGTGCAGTTGCAGTCGGGGCCACGATTTACTTTGGCTCACCCGAATCTGTCCGCCAAATTCAAGAGGTGCGAGAGGCCTTTGAGCGGGCGCACCAGCTGGGTATGGCGACGATTCTCTGGTGCTATCTGCGCAACGAAGCCTTTAAGCAAGATAAAGATTACCACCTAGCAGCAGACCTGACCGGGCAGGCCAACCACCTAGGTGTCACCATTCAGGCCGACCTGATCAAGCAAAAGCTGCCTATGCTGAACGGGGGCTACCAGGCTGTCGCCCAAAAGGAAGGCAAGTCCTACGGCAAAACCCACGATCGCATGTACAGCGACCTGATCACTGACCACCCGATTGACCTGGCCCGTTATCAGGTACTCAACTGCTATGCCGGACGGGCAGGCCTGATTAACTCAGGCGGTGCCTCTAGCAAAAATGACTTTGCCGAGGCCGTTCGCACAGCTGTGATTAACAAACGTGCGGGTGGCTGTGGCCTAATTTCGGGCCGCAAGACCTTTCAGCGCGACTTTAAGGAAGGGGTGAAGCTATTTCATCAGATTCAAGATGTGTACCTATCTGATGAAATCACGGTGGCCTGATTGGATTAGCCCATGAACTTCACGGTGCCTGCTTGAATGGCGTCGAACAGGCGGTTAATTTGCCGCCGCTCTTGCTCATCTACTGTGCCGTCTGCTAATACTGTTGCGGAAATCTGTTGGTATTGAGCCAGCGTGATTTGCCGGGAAGCGATCAGCTGGTTGACTAGCTTAACCAGCTCAGCGGACGGTACAGGGGAGTCGGGCTGCATTGAGGTTATTCCTAGGAAGGGGCTTTGAATTTGTCTACTATAGTTAACTACTGAAGCTAAAGCTACCGCTGCAATGCAGAAATCACCTTGTCTTGCTGGGCTAGCCAACTTGTTGCTGAAACAGCCAAGAGAAGGGTACTAAGTGCCCTCAACTTGGCGTCTCAACTCGCCAAATCTGATGCTCTATTAGTATCAAAATTGTACAGAATGTAAGTTATCCTCAAGCGATCGCGAAGCTGGCCAATCGCACATCTGGCACAAATCTTGACTGGTCCATTGGCAAGCTGGCTATGGTTATATCCAAGGATCTCTGCTTTTTTCGATAGGGTCAGACCCGTGGTCGCTCCTCTTAGCTGAGTACATCTGTTGGCTCTAGAGAGGCTTGAGCTGACTCAAACTTTGGGTAGGCTGCTGGGCGAAGAAGCAGATAGATTCCTTGGCCTTCACCTATGAGGAACCCCCAACATGGATCGGGAAGTCGCGGAGCACTTTAGCCCTTTCGGTGAAGCAGATTGCGAGTCGGAACTCAAGCTTCTCCAAGGTGAGTACAGCAAGTATTTCTTCTACCACACTTGGTTTAACGAGGTTGCCCTCGACCCTAAAGTTTTCCTCATTGTTGGGCGAAGAGGCTCTGGGAAAACTGCTTTATCTCAATTCTTTTCCTTTCAAAAGCGGTTCCGCCGAGCCACAGCGATTGATGTCGATGAACCTGTTGCCTTTGAGCAGGTGCTGCAAGACATTGCCTCAACTGCAACCCAAAGCCGCGAGATCGCAATTCCTCGCATTGCTAAAGTTTGGAGCTTTGTCATCTGGTCAATCATCTTCCGGGAGCTAAAGGATCAGGATGTACGTATCCGGGCAGCCTGTATTTTTGGAGACAAAAGTGGCAGGCTCTCTACCTTTATCCGTCATGCCCTTAAATCTTTGCTCAATCGCTTACTAAAAACTGAAAATGACCTCTGGGACGAGCTGGAGGACATTCTCTCAGACGATCGCATACAGGCTGGGCAGAAAGCAGTGCTTGAGCTAGCGCGCAAAAAACCTGTGATTCTCTCCATTGACACTCTGGAAAATTACGCTGTTAATGATGTTGCCATGATGCGGGCGATTGCTGCCCTCATCCAGTTTGGCTCTGACTTTAACCGAGATTATGGGATACGGGGCCTTCACCTCAAGCTGTTTCTGATGGATGAAGTGTTTCCTTACCTCAAAGAGGAGATGGTGCTTAACCCGCTCAAGTTTGTTCGCAATGTGGTTTATCTCCATTGGCGACCCAAAGATCTGATGCGGTTGATCAGCTGGCGGTTTTACACTTATCTCCAGGCAATTGGCAAGCTCGATCCGGCTTCTAAAGCCATTGATTGGGACAGCCACGAGGATGTGCTGGAGAAGCTTTGGTATCCGTACTTTGGCACAAGCTTGAGAAATCGTCAGGGCGTGCCTGAGCTAACATTTCCTTACCTGCTGAGGCATACCCAGATGCGTCCTCGCCAGCTGATAGTGTTGTCAAATGCGATCGCAAAGCAGGCACTGGCCGAAAAGTCATTTCCTCACTTTCGTCCTAACGACATCGTAGATGCGATTTATCAAGGTCAATGCGACTTGGCTGAAGAGGTTATCAATTCTTACAGCTCGGTCTACCCCAAAGTTGGGCGTATTGTAGAAGCTCTCTCTGGGCTACCCATGATCTTCACGGGTAACGAACTCGATAAACGTGCGCCCCTTACTGCATCTGAATGGCCTCCCGGTGAATATTCTCCTTTGTCGTTTCGTCAACTAGTTGCTGAGTTGGGTATCGTCGGACGAGTTCGGCATCTAGATGAAAAGGCAGGCTATGCTGAGGCTGATTTTGAATACAGCATGGAGGGAAGATTGCCGTTGATGGTGACCGATACCTGTGTGATTCACCCAATGTTTTATCGGAAGCTCAACATTAAAGTCAATCGCAAGCTGCGCGTCTATCCTTTTCCTGACCACGACGAGTACAAGGATTTGAATTGCTACTTCCCAAACTCCCTCAATTAAGTTTGACGAGGTACCGTAGGATGGGCAAAGCAAAGCGTGCCCATCCTACGGTACTTGCGATTGAGAAGAGTGATCGCCAAGGAATATGACAATACGGTTGAACTCCCCTGGTGCATCTTGTATGCTCTTTTTGCGGAGAATGATTCTGGTCGGGGAAGAGAGAAGTTGCACCTTCTCAAATCCCCCAAATCATCCCAACTTGGCGTAGGTAAGCTGGAGACGACGCCTCATCTTTCCAACTATCTTCTTACCAGCCCGAAAAACTCTGCCACATTTTGCTGGGCGACTATGCCGCTGTTGTTGAGGCGATCAACCGCATGGCGGTGCTGCATTATTGCGATCGCATCTCCTGGCTCGACCCCATCCCTACTGGCAGAGGCGGGGAGCACATTAGCGTGATAACACGCAGGCAGAGCTAGGGAAAGGGAAGGGGGTGGATGGGTAGATGGGATATACTTACTCTCCCACTCTCCCACTCTCCCACTCATCACTCTCCCACCCCTCCCACCGCCTCCTCAATAGCGCCGAATCTCCTTAGCCGTGGTTCCCATCGCGGTGCCTGCTGCGTATTTGGAGTATTGCTCAATGTGGTAGTCGCCTGGATAGGCGGTTGCTTTGACTGGCTCTAGATCCTTCATGGTCTGCCACCACTGTTGTAGCCGGGTACACTCTGCGGGTACTGTCACGCCTCGGTAGTGCTCTAGGGCTGACCAGCGCTCGAACCACGGGTAGTAGGAAAAGTCTACGAGGCTGACCGTATCGCCTAGCCAGAAGGGGCCTACTGAGAGCTTGCATAGCCCTTCCTGCTCAATAAATATGAGGTGTTTGCGAATCTCTTCGGCCCACTCTTGCTGTTTTTCGGGTTCCTGGCTCAGCAGCAGTTTGTAGAAGGCGGGAATGAGCTTGGTATTGGCAAAGTCGATCCAAATACGTGCGATCGCACGCTGACCCGGCTCTGAGGGCAGCAGTGCCGGTTGGGGAAAGACCTCTTCTAGGTATTCGTTGACGATCGCCGATTCCCAAACCCGGTTTGACCCGTGAATCAGGACCGGCACTTTGCCATAGGGAGAAATATCTAAAAAATTAGCAGGTTTGTTTTGCAGATCGATCTCGGTAACTTCAAACTCTACGCCTTTGGCCAGCAGCACCAGGCGGCTACGCTGAGCGAAGGGGCAGACGGCAGCACTGAAAATTTCAACCTCAGCCATAGGGGTTTAAGGATGCTGGTAGAGTCTACATTTCATGAACCTAGCATGGCTGCCCGGAATCTGTCGGTTAACGTTGATTCCAAGCAATAGGGTGTACCTTTTCGCTCAAATCAGGGGCTACATGTTATGAAACCACTGCCTTTTACCATTGAAAGATTGGTCTTTAGAGATGATCCAACCGTTCAGCACCTGTCTTTTGAGCCAGATAAAGCTGGCGAAAATAATGCGGTGCAGCTAGTCGAGGTGCTGAGCAGCTCTCCCAGTAAGGCGACCATTCCTGGCTATTTTGTCATGAGCAACGCCCCTCCTAATATCGAGGATGCGTATGAGTCTGACCCACAGGATATGGAGAATGCAGAGCAGGGCCTTGAGGAAATTGCTGACCACCTTTACCGCATCCATCAGCAGAGCGCGACAGCCCCAGAACTGGTTATTGCTGTGCATGGCTACAACACCAGTCGCGGGTCGGTGAGGAACTGGTACAAGGACATTTTTCAGTACATCAATAGCTACGATGGGGCCATTTCTAGCTACGCCAATAAGGTGTTTATTGGCTATCGCTGGCCTTCTGAAAATGTTGAGCCGGGGCGCTTGAAAGAAGCTTTTTCGGCGCTGCCGCCGCTGCCTCGGGATCTGTTGATTGGCGGTGTTGTTGGTGCGATCGCATTGCTGATCCTTCAGCTGTTTCCCGTGGCGCGCACTTGGCTCGGGTTTGTGCTGGCGCTGGGGCTTTCTGGCTTGATCTTGCTGGGTGCGCTAATACTGGCGCTGGTGATCATGCGGCTGATTGTCTACTTCCGCGACAACTACCGGGCCAACAATTTTGGTGTGCTAGATCTGGTGGAAATGATCAGGCTGCTGGATCAGAAGCTGGTCGAGCGCAGGGCCAAAGATATTGCGGCAGAAAACCCTGACCATCCCGATGCCTCTGCCGCCGCTTTAAACTATTGGGAAGAGGCCCCTGAGGGCAAGATCAAGCTTTCCTTTGTCGGCCACAGCATGGGAGCCTTTGTGGTGACCAACGTAGTGCGGATTTTATCTGACGTGTTTGACAGCCGGTCTATCCAAAAAGATCCAACGGCTGAAATCGGCTACGTGTTTTGCCTGGGGCGGTTAGTGTTGGCCTCACCTGACATTCCGGTGCTGACGATTATCAGCAGCCGGGCCAACTTTTTAGACTCTTCGCTGCGGCGGTTTGCTGAGTCTTACCTATTTAGCAGTGAGGGCGATATTGCTCTGCGCATTGCTTCGACTACTGCTAACTACATCGCTTTTCCCAGTCGCACCCAGGCGCGCGGCTACCGGCTGGGCAACGTGGCAGTTCGCTCAACGTATCAGTCTCGGCAGGACTATGGCATTGTCAACCTGAATGTGCTCGATCAATACTTTTCTCCCGGCATTTCTATGGAGGATGCGATCGCACAGTCCCCTGAAAAAGTGCTTGATTGGCTGTTTCTCACCCATCAGCGCTCGGCTAAGACTCGCTGCCTGACGCTAGCTGATTTGTTTAAAGATCAGACTCGGCTGAACAAAGACCGAGTAACGGTCTCTGACTTCTTCACCTTCTTTGACTGCACCGACTATAAAGATGTCACCTTCTCAGTGCGCGACCAGCAACGCTCTAAAACTCCGCAAGGAATCTTGACTCGGGCCAAAGCCAAAGGACCGCTGCGGTGGCTTGATTATCTGCAGCTCACCCTTGACTACGCCTTTGGTAAACGGGATGTGCATGGCGGCTATTTCCAAGGCGAGTTTAGCCAGCAGATGCTCTACCGAATTGCCTTCTTAGGCTTTACTGGCTATCTCAAGACTCTTGATAGCGACAGCAAGCTGGCCTACGACCCCCATGCTGCGCTCAGCAAGCTGCATATGCAGTGCCGCGATAAGGGGGTGCAGGGCCTGCTTTCGCCTATTCGCTACCGAGTCGACATTCAGAAGCACAATCTGCAGGAAACGAAGCACGAAATGCTGGAGGCCATCAGCAAAGACCCTGCCGCCACCCCTTAAAATTGGGCTTTGACGTTTTCCGGGTGGGCAGTGCCTACCCTACGAAGTGATGGGCGGCTTAATTATTGCAGGGGAGCGCAGCGGTGCAGGCAAAACGACGGTTACCCTGGCGTTGCTAGCCGCTTTGGGTCGCCGCTCCCAGCGGGTGCAGTCATTTAAGGTGGGGCCAGACTACATTGACCCTATGTTTCACCGCTACGTCACCAGGCGGCCCGCCTATAACCTCGATCCGGTTCTCACCTCCGAAGCTTACATTCCCAAATCCTACGCCTACTACAGCCGGGATGCAGAATATGCCTTAGTGGAGGGAGTTATGGGCCTGTTTGACGGGGCTTCAGGCGCGCATGACTTTGCCAGCACCGCCCACATCGCCCGACTGCTCGATCTGCCGATCCTTTTAGTCATCGACTGCAGTCGCCTTTCTCGCTCCGCTGCTGCCATCGTCCACGGCTACCGCACGTTTGACCCGCGCCTACAGTTCGCTGGAGTGGTGCTCAATCGCGTCGGTAGCGATCGCCACCTAGACCTGCTCAAAGCCGCCCTGACTCCCCTCAACCTACCCATCCTCGGTGTCCTTCGCCGCCAAGAAAGCATCACCATTCCTGACCGCCACCTAGGCCTAGTGCCCACCGCCGAACTGCCCGAACTGCGTCAAATCACCGATCAGCTGGCTGACTTAGGAGAGCAGTGCTTCGACTGGCAACAGTTAGAGCCCTTGCTAAAACTAGAGCACCCCCCTCACACCCCAATCGAGCCTCCCTACGCCTCCTCCCTTCTTTCCCCATCTACTCACCCACCCATCTACCCATCCACCCATCCACCCATCCACCAGCCTAGGATTGCGATCGCACACGACTCGGCCTTCAGCTTCTACTACCCCGACAATCTGGAAATCCTTGCTGCCCTCGGAGCCGAGCTGGTTTACTGGAGCCCTCTAAAGGACAAATCCCTTCCCGAAAACATCCAGGGCCTCTATTTTGGCGGCGGCTTTCCAGAAGTTTTTGCCGAAGCGCTCTCTGCAAATAAAACCGTTCTGCAGCAGGTCAAACAAGCTGTTCAAGCAAACATCCCTACCTACGCCGAATGCGGCGGTTTGATGTACCTCTGCCAGAGCATTGCCGATTTTGCAGGCAATGTTTGGCCTATGGTCGGGGTACTGCCAACTGCCATTGAAATGGGCCAGCGGCTAACGCTGGGGTATCGGCAGGTCGAAGCCCTACAGGCCAGTTCCCTATTACCCAAGAACATTCAGGCACAGGGTCACGAGTTTCACCGCTCCAGGCAAACGACCTTAACAGCTGTTCCGCTCTACCGCCTATGCCCCTACGATGGCAGTCGCTCCCCCACTGAAGAAGGCTGGCACATCCATCGGGTTCATGCGTCCTATGTGCATATGCATTGGGGAGGGAGCTTTGCGATCGCGCACGAGTTTGTGAAGCAGTGCCAAAGCAGAATGATTGAAGAACTGCCAGGGAGCAAAGGGACGCAGGGCTTGGAGCAGCATTCAGACCCTTAGAATTTCTTTTGTGGATGTTCCGAATGCGTGTATTTGAATGCGTATAGACAGTTTAGCGTTGAGGTGAAGCGTTTCATTCTAAGAAACTGCCTCCTTCATCGAGCCGCCTACCTGTTGTACTCACCAGATTGGCAACTTCCCACCGAATAGGAGGAGCCAAAACAGCTTTACTAATACTCTGAGCCCTTACCCACAGTGGGTAAGCATGCCAATGGTAGTCATAAGCATACTGCCAAGTTTGCTCAAAAATACCAACGTTAACAGAATACTTGCCACTGCATAGATCAAGCCGCTCACAGTAAAACTTTATTTTCCCTTTCCCCTGCTCAAGAGGGAGCCGAGGCCCTATGTTTTGTGTATTTTCATCCAAGCACACAACATCATCTTCTCGATTAATTGAAATAGAGAAGATAACGGATTCCATTTTATTGGGAGCGTTATAAGTAATTTCAACACAAAGTGGGTCGCCTCCGTCAATATGATCCCCAGGTAACAATTGCACATCAAGGATCTCGACTTCTTGAGAGCCAAAGCGATTTTCGTTCACCTTGAGTTCCTGGCCGGAGCGGGTAAGCTGAGGCGGCCGCTGAGGGGTACGCTGCAGCGTTTCAGTACGCATTTCAGTCACATACTGACCAACCACAACAGGAACCGTTCCATAGGCAACTGCCTGCCCCTGCCGCAACCACAAGACGCGATCGCACATTTGCTCAACTTGGGCAGTATCGTGAGATATCAAAACAATCGCACACCCCTGGCGCTTAAGTTCAGCGATTTGATTTAAACATTTAGATTGAAAGGCTAAGTCACCAACGGAGAGAAACTCATCAACTAGTAATGTGCCTGGATCTGTGTGAACAGCAACTGAAAATGCTAGCCGCATCTGCATACCAGTGCTATAAGTCCGCACCGGATTATCAATAAATTCGTGCAGTTCAGAAAACTCGACAATTGAGTCAAATCGTTTTGCTACTTCCCGGCGAGTTAATCCAGCTACAACTGCCATTACAAAAACATTCTCCCGCCCCGACAAATCTCCGTGGAAACCGGCACCTAGTTCTAACAAGGCTCCAATCCGACCTCTCATACGGATCTGTCCTTCGTCGGGTCGCCCTACCCCACCTAAAAGCCTCAGCAGCGTGGACTTGCCTGCTCCGTTATGGCCAATAACGCCCAACATTTCACCAGGTCCAACCGTGAAGCTGATATGACGCAAAGCCCAGAACTGACGAACAGGATGCATCCGCCGCACTCCACCTAGAGCGGCTTCCATAATGGTGGCAGGTTTATGAGTATGGTACTGGCTAAAGTACTTCCCAAGATTATGAACAACAATCTCGTTATTCATTCATGTAACCTCGCACACATCTAAATCTCAAGCAGATTGGACAAAAGAAACTAGTGCTAGACCCCTGCATTTAGACTAACCTTGAAGTAAGACTTCACTACCAACCTTGTGCAGTTGGGCAACCTTTCTATAAACTTCAGACATTTGTTTTGCAGTAGAAGCATAGTTATATCTGAGAGCCTTTGTACGAGCTGCTTTAGACAGTTTAGCTTGATAGTCCGGATTGCTTAGAACCTTGAGCATTCCCTCTGCAAGTGCTTCTGGGCTACCCTGTTCGCACAAAACACCAGTCTCACTATCTACATATTCAGGAATACCACCAGTGTTTGTAGCTACAACTGGCAAGCCTGACGCCATTGCTTCCAGCAATGCATTGTTTGCGGTGGCCTCCTGAAAGGAAAATACAGCTAAGTGGGCTTTTTGATAGGCTGCTTTTAGGTCTTCATCGCTTAGTCCTTCAAGGAATTGAATTCTCTCATCCTCTAAACCATCAAAGAAACACTTTTTATTGTTGCGTGTTCCAACAGCAATAAATCGCACCTGAGGATTAACCTGCCAAACCAGCTGCATAGCTTCCTTTAATGTTTTGAAGTCACGCAGATGAGAACCTACAGTAATGCAGGTTGGCTGGTCAGCTTTGTTATTAGAGGGGCAGAAAAAATCCGTATCAATCCCATGAGGGACAACGAAAACGCGCTGTCTATCGAGTATTTCCTCAAAATACGGACGCTGCGCCTCAGAAACAAGAACAACCCCATCCAAATTTTTTGCAATTCTTTCAATAGCACCAAGCTCTTTAAGATGCGGCGAAGGTTGGTGAAAAGAAGCAATCAATAGGTTTCTGGTTCTAGTCCAGCCTTTAAAGAAGGGCAAAAGCCATAAATCTGAGTCTCCATATAGAACATGATAAACAGATTTTCTGTGCAGCAACATGTGCCATAGCGTTGCCACTTCTGTGAAAAAAGCACCCAGGGAGTACCATAAGTGCCCAGTTACTACATTAATAAAAATAGTTAGGGGCCAACCAATAGGTCCTAATGTCCAGCGAAAATTAACAGGAGGTCGAAGAAAATCGCCTAAATAACGGCCATACCCTTCATACCCAGAATGAAGTGCATGATGCTGATAACGCAGCCCGACATAGAATATTTTCTGATTCAGCATGATTAATTTTTTCGAGTTTTACGAAGGATAAAAAGCAAAGTACAATCAAAGCTCTTCAACGAAACGAAAGCTCTGACGCTTAAAGATTTTGTAACCAAAGGGTAGCGTGACAGCAGTGAACAGCCCTAACAAGAGCAGTGAATGCCAGTTGGGGGAAGCACCATCAAGCAAGATAGCTCGATAACCTGTCACAATGTGAACCAGTGGGTTGAGTTCATAGAGAATCTTATATCGGGAGGGCACATTACTAATGTTGTAAAAAATAGGCGTCACGTAGAAGAGGAGTTGAAGCACTACCCCAAGCGTGTGCTGAACATCTCGAAAGCTCACGTTCAAAGCTGCTAACAGATAGGCTAATCCAACTGTAAAGACCATCTGTAATAGCTGCAAAACAGGGAGAAACATTACATAAGGTGTCAGATGTACACCATCTAACATCAAAAATACGATTAAAACTGGTAGAGCTAAAACAAAATGAACTAAGCCAGTAGCAGTAATGACTACTGGCAAAACTGTAATTGGGAAGCCTGGTTGCCTAATGAGTGCGGCGCTATCGATAATTACCCCTGTTGCCTGAAACAGAGAGTTTTGAAACCATGTCCATACTAGTAACCCTGTAAAAACAAAAGAGGTATAGTGCGGCATGTCAATGGGCAAAATTAGCTGAAACACGAATACAAAAACAGCTAATTGTAGTAAAGGATTAAGTAGTGTCCACGCTATTCCTAAAGCAGAGCGCTTATACAGCAACTGCATCTCTCTAGAAATTAAGGTGTATAGTAAGTCTTGAAAGTAATCGAATCGCTGCCCAAATCTATACATTTGCTTCAAAGAGAAACTGTTTGCCTAGTGCTCAAAAAACTTCATCTTGAAATCAGACTTCAAATCTAAAGCTACATGTAATTCTTTTGCTAGCTTTTGCCTGCACTAGAATTAACAATGTGGCTGCTTGAGGAAATTGGAACAGCTCCTGATCTTTTCTCGGAGCGCAAGAAATGCGTTTTCAGCGTAGAGAAAACACCATTGATATTTCCCAAAATTTCCACAAGAACGAGAGATATTTTGTGGCTTTTGCGATGCAGCAGAACTTCTTTTACTTGCCTCAGATGAAACAAGGGTAGAGCAAGCAAAAGATGTATTAGCCCTCGCCAGTCACCATCTTTCAACCAAACTTTTAAGTGAAAAGCGGCATGGTTTTTTCCATGCTTGTATAGCTTTTGTTGGAGGAGTTTTACATTATCTAGATTCTTATCCCAGAGATAAGCTTTGGGCTCATGTAGAACTGTGTAACCTAGTTTAAGAATTTTGTACAGATGATAGGTATCCTCAGCTCCTCCTGCTGATAAATCCTTATCGCCTAGAGCTTCATCCATTAATTGAATGCAGGGATGGGTAAAAATCTTAGAGCGAAAAGCTATGTTAGGGATGCCGCCTAGCCACTCAATTGGGGATGGCTTATAGAATGATGACTCAAACCAGTTCCCAGTAGCACAGAAAGGTTTGAGATACCAATCTGGAAAAGTAGAGCGGTTTAGTAGTTCTTGAGTAAGTGGGTTAACAGCTGATGGCAGCGTAGCGCCAGTAACCGCCATAACATCAGCGTTCTCAAAAGGCTCAACCAAGGCCTCTAGCCATTCGGAAGAGAGGTTAACCCTATCGTTGGTCAGGAGAACGATATCTCCTCTACTTGCCTTGATTCCTGCATTGTAAATACTGGCTGAGTTACTACTATTCTCAGTAATTACTAAGGTGTTTGGAAAGTCAGACTGAATGGCGCTCTCTAAGTCTGAAGTAGAGTCATTAGCCACTACAATGACTTCAAGTTCTGTTTGGGTTGGCAGATGGTGAAGTTGGGTTAGAAAATCCTTTAAAGTATCTACCTGCTTGCAGGTGGCAATGATAATTGATACAAGTTTTTGCTTTATCCAAGCAACCTCATTCTTTTCACTATTGTCTTCCTGACTTGATTGGCAATAGTGCTCGTACAGAGTTGAAAATATTTGACTTGTATCATAGCTTGTGTAACCTGCTCTCGCGTATATACCGGGAGTAGGAGCTAAATTAAGTAACTTAAAGCCAAGAGCTTCAACAATAGCTTCTCTAAGCCTATCGGCACTAACAACCTGATGCAGATTAAAGATGTCTACACTGCCAAGCAGCGTATTGTTTCGTAGAATGACAACACGAACACAGGGATAATCAACTACATCATTTAAAGATGGAATAGGCTGTGACAACTCAACTGTACGCACAGCAGTTTCTGTTCGCCGTTCATGGCTGCTTTCTTCAGAAATAGAAGCCGACTCTTGGCCTGGCAGGATAATTGGGCCAAAGTCCTTTTCAACCTGAGTTGCAGCTTTCTGAGCTTTAGGATAGCGGTTCAGTCCCATGAAGCAACCCTGCAGTTCAGCCAGAATCAAGTCTCTTGGGTAACGAGCTGGGTAAATTAAAGAGATTATTAAACGACGTAGGTGCCAGGACAAAAACCAAATGATTCCCAGCTTTAGGAACGAAAGCAGCTCGTCTGGATACCTGCGAATGCCTGCGTGCATATAAGAATATGCGCCCCCGTTGCCAGAGAGTTGGTAACGTAGTCTGGCATAGTCTCTGCGGTGACGATGGAAGACAACAGCGTTCGGCTCATATACAAGTGGATGGCCTTCTTTGATGACTCGGAAAAACATTTCTTGATCACCACCGCCGTTGGTAACTGTTCCAACATCTAACGCAGGATCAAAGTAGCCAATTTCACTAAAGACTTTGCGTCGATAGGCCATATTAGCGCCAGCCCCGCAGTTTCCTGTCCCCAAGAACCACCACGGGAGCTTATTGCCTCGTTTCACATAAAATCTCTTCTGTTGAAAGCCTTTACCGAAGCCCCCACACATCTCAAACAAGACTTGTGCTTCTGCTTCTAATTCATAGGGTACAATTAAGCCTGTAATGGCCATTACTTCTGGATTCTCGCAGAAGTGTTTTGCGATCGCACTCACCCAACCTGGATCGACCACCACATCATCGTCGGTATAAGCAATAAATTCTCCCTTGGCTTCATAAATGGCCCGATTACGTGCCCAGTCCAGGCCTGGTCGAGGTTCACAACAATAGCGAACATGAGGATATTTACTTTTCACCAAGTCTTGAGTGGCGCTGTTAGTAGGCGCATTATCTACCACTAAAACATCTAAATTAGGGTAATCTAAGCGGCTAATTCCCTCAAGGCAAAGGTCAATATCGGCAGGGCGATCGCGAGTACAAACCGCAACGGTTACTAGTGGCCAGGGGCCCTCATAACTTGCTGAAGGAGCGCTGAGTAAGTCCTCCATTTGAAGCCCATTGGGTGGAGAGGGCGCAGCTAAGCCATTGACTAGCAGTTGATGGATGATAGCGTCGCCGTGTTGTTCTAAGATAAGCCGACTGAGGGTTTCTGAAGAACAGTTTCCTGCTGTGATAGGAGCCTGAACATATCCAATTGGTTTACCGTGTAAACGGACAAGCGCCAGTAATTGCAGATAAACATCTAGGCCCGAAAAACCCGGTATCGTACGGCTCAATTCAATATCAACTACTTTAATGGGATACAGCATAGGTGCGACGAAACTTCCTACAAAACTGATAATGAGCGGTGTAACAAGTAGCTAACGCGGAGCTTAAACCAAAGATTGATTGGCTGAACTGTGAGGGTACGAATTTTATTGGTTGGAGCTATATCTTTCCAGGGTTGCCTATGAATATCTCCAGAAAAACTATTGTCTGAGACCATCACCTGAATACCAAGTTTAGCTATGCTTTTAAGCAGTACGAAGTAAAAACCTGGTCGCCAAAGGGGTGTAAGGGGATCTACTTGGAATGCTCTCCAAAGCCAAAATAAGGAACGGGAATAATTTTTGAGAGCTTCATTTTGCCGAGCAAAATATAGATATAGGCTACTGCTAGAAAGCCGGTACGCTAGGCGAGAAATCTCTGGATGCCTCATCATCATCTTCGAGATCATTATCGAGTGAGAGTTTGCCATTCTATTAAAGTCGGTTGACATGCTCTCGGCAGTCTTTCGATAACCTACTAAAAAAATTGGAACAACACGAAACTGATAGTTCTCAGCAATTCTTAAATACAGGTCCCAATCTTCGCATCCCTGTGCACCTTGACTTAAAAATTGGTTGTCATAATGTCCTACTTCATCAAAACATTCACGGCGAATCAAAGAGGCACTGGCATTACCTAGAAAGTAATGACATAAAAGGGTTTTGTGGACTTTTCCTTCAATAGAGGAAGCGCAAAACGCTCCAGTCGAATTGTCTGTTTTGTCAATATCAAAAGACCATGAGTAGACCACTCCAACAGACAAAGGATGTTCGGCAAATTGTTCTAATTTTTTTTCTAAATTCTGTGGCAGCCAAATATCATCTGCATCAAGGGGAGCGATAAATTGGCCTTTGGCATTTTGAATTCCCAAGTTTCGAGCGGATGCTACTCCCTGGTTTGCTTGTCTTAGCAGACGAACGCGACAGTCTCGCTCTGCATAAAACTGAACAATTGAAGGCGTCTCATCCTCAGAACCATCGTCTATTACGAGCACCTCAATATGAGTGTGTGTCTGTTTCAATGCAGATTGAAGCGTTTTGTCAATGAAGGCAGCGGCATTATAGGCCGGAATTATCACCGAGACTAAAGGTGATGTCGTAGATGAGGAGATGGCGTGCTCCTTGTTCTTTTCGATCACAGTTTTAACCCTGGATTGTATTCATACAAAGCATTTAGAGATGCCCACTCTTGCATAGTTAAAGCTGGGCATTATTTAAGCGTTTCAAATGCTCATGAGACAAAAAATTCTCAGTATGGACTACTCATGGCGTTTTTGGTGCCATTGCCAAGCATGCTGCATCATCGTGATCAAATCAGCGTACTGAGGCTGCCATCCTAGAATCTTCCTGGCCCGATCGCTGCTGCCCACTAGAGCTGGCGGATCTCCTGGGCGGCGATCGATCTCAACCACATTGAAAGTTTGACCAGTCACTTTTTCTGCGGCATCGATTACCTGCCGTACCGAAAAACCATCGCCATTGCCCAGGTTAAAGATATCGCTGTTACCACCCTTGAGTAGATATTCCAGACCTAGCACGTGGGCGCTGGCCAGGTCGGCTACGTGAATGTAGTCTCGAACGCAGGTACCGTCGGGTGTTGGGTAGTCAGTGCCGAAGATAGATAATGATTCTCGCTGACCCAGCGCTGTCAGTAGGGCTAGGGGAATAAGGTGGGTCTCGGGGTTGTGGTCTTCGCCCAGGCGACCTTCGGGGTCAGCACCCGCCGCATTGAAGTAGCGGAAGCAGACTGATCTAAAGTCGTAAGCTTTATCAAAGTCGCGCAACATGTGCTCGACCATCAGCTTGCTCTGACCGTAAGGGTTGATGGGAGCCTGGGGGTGGGTTTCGGGAATGGGTACCTGCTGGGGTACTCCGTAGGTGGCGCAGGTCGAGGAAAAGACTAGGCGTTTAACCGAGGCAGCTACCATCGCTTCTAACAGCGTCAGGGTGCCCATCACATTATTGCGGTAGTACTTGGCTGGGTTTTGGACCGACTCTCCAACGTAGGCGTAGGCAGCGAAGTGAATAACGGCGGCAATGGGGTAGGTTTGAAAGATCTGGTCGAGGAGGGTGCGATCGCAAATATCCCCTACTATCAGCTTCGCTTCCAAAGCGGACTCCACTACATCCTGGTGTCCATAGACCAAGTTATCTAGAACAATCACCCGGTAGCCAGCCTGCTCCAGGCAAAGAACTGTGTGGGAGCCAATGTAGCCCGCTCCCCCGGTTACTAGAATAATTGGCTGGCTAGAATTACTCACAACTTTCAGCTCCTAACAACTCAATAGCTTGAAGAAAGCCAATCAACGGATGACTTCGCTAAATCTTTTGAAGAGCTCGCAGAAGTTTAACTTCTACAAAAATTGCGCTCCCTAAATGTAAGATTGCGGTTCTCCTGTAGTAAGTTCCCTGTGGAAAGTTAATGTGAAATTCACATAAAGCTTCAGTACCGACGAAGCCTCTTACCAAGGAATTTACAAAACTTGTATTTGTTTAAAGTTTTTGCAAAGAATGTGGATTCCTTGGGCTGAATTTAAGATTGCCTGCTATCTGCTACATGATTAAGTGAGAATGGGATAGCCCAGAGCAACGCTTTCCTGCAGGAAAAGCATGGTGGGCACTAGGCTGGAGCAAAGCTAGTTCCTCAATCTCAAAATGCCTCTGATTACTGTCCGTTCGGAAGGGCTCTACTGCGAGGCCGGAAACTTTTTTATTGATCCCTGGCAGCCTGTAGAGACAGCCCTAATCACTCACGCCCACTCAGACCACGCCCGTTCTGGTTCAGAACGATATGTGGCTACCAGCATTTCTAAAGGAATCTTAAAGAAGCGGCTGGGGGAAAATCTAGCGCTGCAGGGCGTAACCTACGGCGAAAAGCTGAAGCTGGGCAACACCTGGGTCTCTTTTCATTCAGCGGGGCATGTGCTGGGGTCGGCTCAGATTCGGGTAGAGTTGGGCGACGAAGTTTGGGTTGTGTCGGGTGATTACAAGCGCTGCGCCGATCCGTCCTGCACGCCGTTTGAGGTAGTTCCCTGCAGCACCTTTATTACCGAGGCGACCTTTGGTCTACCCCTTTACCGCTGGGAATCCGGAACCGAAACAGCCCGACAAATCTATGAGTGGTGGCAGGGGGACCCTAGTCGGCCCTCTATCTTGTTTTGCTATGCCTTTGGCAAAGCTCAACGCGTTTTAAGCGAGTTAACCCAGTTCACTGACCGCCCCGTGTACGTTCACGGCGCGATTCAGACTCTGACCGAGGTTTACCGACAGGCCGGAGTCCGGATGCTGCCTACCATTCCAACTTCAGAAATGCCGCGCTCCCACAGTTACCAGGGAGACTTAGTGCTGTCGCCGCCTTCAGGCCACCGCTCTACTTGGATGAAGCGGTTTGAGCGGCCTCAGACAGCTTTTGCCTCTGGGTGGATGGCCGTGCGGGGAGCCCGTCGCCGCCGAGGCTACGAACGAGGCTTTGTGCTTTCTGACCATGCCGACTGGCCTAGCCTGATTCAGACCGTGAAGCAGACTGGAGCTAAGACTGTCTACGTGACCCACGGTCAAACTGAAATTCTCTCTCGCTACCTGCAGGAAGTTTGCCAGATCAATGCGCTACCGCTGGAAACGCTGTTTGAGGGAGAGGGGGATATTTAGCCTCTACTCCTCACCCTACTTCCCCAAAGCGATCTACAGGCCAAAACCGGAAGGTGGCCCGGCCAATAATGTTGTCTTGGGGTAAAACGCCCCAAACATGGGAGTCGTTACTATCGTTGCGGTTGTCTCCCATGACGAAGACATAGCCTTCCGGTACGGTAACAGGCAGCATTTCGTACTGGGGCGCTTCTAGCGTGTAGCTTTCGTCAAGGGCCTGACCATTGACTATGACTTGCCCTTGGCTCACCCTAATTGTCTGGCCTGGAGATCCGATCACTCGCTTGATGAAAGCTTGCCGGAAATCATATCCGAGAGCCGTTAGCTGAGGAGGTGGATTAAAAACCACGATATCGCCCCGCTGCGGTGAGTGCAGCCGATAAGACACTTTTTCCACAATCAGGCGATCACCAATGTGCAGCGTTGGCTCCATTGAGTTAGACGGGATAAAACGAGGTTCTGCAACAAAAACCCTCACCAGCAGCGCAATCACCAGCGCGATGACTAAAATTCGAAGATTTTCCTGTTGGCTGTCCCATAGCTGTCGCCAGCGAGACTTTTGAGGGGATGGGTCTACAGGGAGTACCGGAGAGGACGCAGGCCCATCGGATTTAGTCTTGGGAGACTGGGGATCAGAAACCATAACCACCTGAAAATCTGCCGTATCGCTTTTAAGCCAGCCTTTGAGGTCATCTAAAAGCGCGATTCATACTCTAACAGTAACCCAGAGTTTTCCCGGAAGTTTTCGTAGCTGGTGGTTCCCCGCAATAGGAACTGGTCGTTGATGCGGTAGCGCACATTAAACTGAGCCGGGGTAACGTTGGTAAAAACCTTCTGAACCGAGAGTGAAATGGTGGGAGAAAGAGCAAAGCCAACTTCTCCCCCAAAGTCCAGCGCCGTGCCGGTGCCTTGTCCCCCAGGCGGTGTGGTTGAAAATAGCCGTAGCTCTGTCAGGTTCAGAGCTGTACCCAAGAGGTCCTGAACGTTGTTGAGCAGCGCCGTTCCAGCCAGTGCGATAAGGCCCTGGAAGCCGTCTCCGGTGCCGCCCACACTGCCTAAAGTCGATTCCAGTGCGGTCAAGAAACCGCCACTGATGAGAGTGACGATCTCTCCCTCGGAACGGGTCGGTGTGCTGGTCAGCGTCACACCCCGGAGCTGGGCTACCTGACTGGCTGGACCGTCTACCTGGGCCCGAATCCGCACGGTTTCAATGCCACCCTGGTTCAACCCCAAGCGGTTGCCCTGAAAGTCTGGGACTTCGTTGCGAGGGAAGGGAGATGACTGCACCAAAGTAGTGCTACCCGAACTCGCAGGCACTGCTGTTTGTAGCGTCGCTCGTAGGTAGGGGTCTAGCCCTAGATTTGGCCGGAACTCGGCGTAGTTGTCGTCACCTGTCAGCCGAAAACTAGTGGTAACCAGGCTGATTCGGCCTGAGGGTAGACGAATTCGACCTTCAGGCCGAACGGCTGGGAAAATACCATTAATGGTCACTCCACCCTCAGCGGCCACGTCAACCACACCGCCAACTGCAATCCGAACGTTCTCAGCCAACAGCAGTTCTAGGTCGTCAAAGGCTGGTGGCGGCAGCTGGAAATTTCCCTGGGTCGTTCGGGTGGCTGTTGTTTGAGCTATCGTCGTTGCATCGGCCACAGTTGGGTCAGGCAGCGATAGCTGGCCCTCAGACAGCACTACAGGACCATTGATCAGTGTGCCAAATAGGAAGACGCTGCCGCCTACCTGAATGCGGCCATCTACCCGCCCATCGTAAATACCCTTGAAGTTCAGCCGAACATTTTGAGCATCTACGGTCAAAGGGACATCAGAAACGTCGACAGCCGTCGGAAACTCTACAGGCGTTAACTCGGCTCCCTCGATTGGGGCAGGGAAATTGCTGACGATTGGATTGAGTAGAGGGAGTGCTCCTCGGGCTATAACTTCACCCTGGCTAAACTGTCCGGCGAGCTGGTCAACAATGATTCGGTCCCCCTCGAAGCGCACTTGTCCGTTGAGGTTGGTCAGGGGTTCGGGCAAGATTTGAGCGCGTACTGTAGCCTCCTCAAAGGTGGCAAATCCAGCCAACGTCTGGATCTCGGGGACGGCTTGGCCGTCTCCCCATCTGCCCCGTACGGTTAGGTTGACGGTGCCTTGACCTGATTCCCAGGCGACCTCTCGATTAAACAAGTTCAGCAGCCCAATGCCCTCGTCCCGCACATTGATGTCGATGGCTAGGTCGGGAGAAAGCGCCTGCTGCTGGGCAAAGGGCAGACGGTAGGGCACACTGGCGACCAGAGTGAGGGGATCTTCGGGGTTGTCTACCACCAAGGCGCTCTCTAAGTTGAGGCGGGCATCTTGGTAGATAAACCGGGCCTGGGCAGACTGAACCGGGTTGTTGTTAATCGTGGCATCGGCGAGGGAAAGAACACCCCGCAGCTGAGGATTGGCCAGCGAACCGGTGAGGGCAGTATCTGCATTCAGCCGCCCTTCGATGCTGGGGGGTAGGCGTAAGGGCTGGCGAAGGCTGCTCAAGGGTACATTTTGAGCAATGGCGCTGAGAGTGCGAGGGGTTTGGTCTTGGGCGTTGAGGCCAATCTCGCCGCTTAGGGTGAGGGATGCTGGTGTGAGTTCCCCTTCGTTAGTAGCCACGTTAGACGCAAACCGTGCCGGGTCGAGTCTCAAAACGCCATCGGCATAGCGCCCTGTAGCGAGTATCTGATCTACTTGGTAGGTGTTTCCCCAAGTCCAGTTTTGTCCGGCTAGATCAAATCCAACCGTAAAGTCTGCAGGTAGAGAGCCTGAGATTGACAGGTTGCCTGAGAACTTACCCGCCAGTTCTTCCAGAGGCGGCAGGGGAGACGCTTCTTCTTGTGTGGCAATGATGTCCTCTAATTCCAGCAGCTCAGACAAGCGCCGCAGCTGCTCCCACAGAGGGGCGGTGGTATCGCCGGTGGGGCTGGTGGGCAGAGCGGTGGCAATTTCTTCAGGGGTATAGGCACGGAACCAGTCGGGCGATCGCAAGCCGCGCTCAAAGTCTGCTAGCTCGAAGAACTGCAGGGTTGTCAGGATGTCCTGAATTTCAGCATTTTGAGCCGTTACCTCGGCCACCAGCTGAGGTTCGCCTCTCTGGCTAAAGCGACCCGTTACTAGATACTCGCCCTCTTCAACTTGGAATCTGCCGCCAGTTAGCGCCAGAGTTTCGTCGGCATAGGCCAACTGACCTCGGAAACGATCCAGGCTGATGTAGCCCAGGCTCAGATTGCTGATGTCAACGTTGCCAGACAGGCTAGCTTGATCGAGATTACCTGTAACGGTGGCGGTTTGAACGGTGCCCCGCACGGTACCGAGCCCAGCTATACCGCCTGGCGGCAGGTTGAGAATATCCAAGGGAAACTGCTGTACGTCAGCCCGCAAGATGCTGTTTTCGACGCCGCCAAAGGCTACTGATTCTCCGGCTCGAATGTTAAAGGACAGATTGCGGTTGTCTGCGTAGGTCACCTGCAGGGTATCTTGTGTGCCCTGTAGGTTAATGTCGCCTCCCTGGGCTGTTGACCAGGCTACTGGGCCCGCCAGCAGCGGCTCAAATCTTAGGTTGCTAACCGCCAGATCTGCCAGACGGGCATCGCCTACCAGGTTTAAGTTAGCTAAGCTGCCGCTCAAGCGTCCGTCAAAGCTGGCTAGCCCGCTAACTGGCACCTGATTGGGCACAGGTAGAGCCGCTAGGTTAAACTCGCGCGCCTGTAGAGCTAGGTCTATGCTGCCGAGGGTGGGGGTGCCGGGACCCGTAAGCTGTGGTGTAACTGTCCCGCTAATCAGCAGACCAGCGCTGCGAGCTTCCTGAATCTGCAGCTGGCTGCCGCTCCAGGCGACTGTGCCGATGAGAGGTTCTTGCACTGCAGCGAGCTGGGGAAATCGGGGTGCTACGGTAGCTAAACCGTCGGATAGCTGCAGGTCGCCCTGACCGCGAATGCCTGCTAGCGTGAGGTTATTGAGGTCGCCAGAGAGGGCAAACTGCCCGCCAGCTGTTCCCTGGAGCGTTGGGGAGAACTGACCGAGCTGCACGTTGCTTCCCTGGACTGTGGCGTTCCAGGCACCGTTGCTGAGCTGGCCTTGACCGGTGACGCTGCCGCCTGCTAGAGCAAAGACTGCATCGCCCTCGCCGCGAATGCCTTCGGGGCTGAGATCGGCTAAGCTGCCCGCCAGCTGGAAGTCACCGCTGGCGGTGCCGGTGGCCTCTGGCAGAAACTGGTTGAGCTGCACGTCTCTAGCCTGGAAAGCCGTATTCCAGTTGCCGCCGCTCAGCGCTGCGGTGCCGATCAGAGTGCCACCTGTCAGGGCGACCACTGCATCACCTTGCCCCTGGATATTCTCTAAGCCGGGGGTACGCAGGTCGCCAGCCAGATCAAAGCTGCCAGAGACAACCCCATCTAGCCGGGGGGTGAAGCGACCTACCTGAATGCCCCTAGCCTGAAGTGAAGCGTTCCAAACTCTGTTGGCCAAGACGCCGTCGCCGCTGATGGTGCCGCCGCCTACCTGGACAAAGGTATCTGTGAAGCGTAGGGTGTTGCCTGCGATCGCAATATCGCCCCGAGCTGGATAGTCACCTGCCGGAGCGCGCCAGCTGGCTGCCCCCTGCAGGCGATCAATGGGGCCAGAAATACCAGCCTCTAAAAAGACTGGCCCTAGGGTAATCGCCTCGGGCAAACCATAGGGCCGACCCAGGGCATCTCCTGGCAGATCGCGCCCCTGGGCTGTTAGGGTCAAAATGCCGGTTTCGCCACGGGTATAGCGACCGCTGCCCACCAGCTCGCCGCCCTCTAGCGGAACGGCCCGGAAGCTGTCGATCACCAGGGCCTCAGGGCTAAAGGAAATATCTGCTCCTAGCGCCGCCAGCTGCACCCGGTCAAGGGTAGTCACCCCTTGGGAAGCCAGGTTGGCAGACACGTTTGGGTTGCCCAAGGGGCCAGTCAGGTTAAAGGTAGCGGCAAAAGCCCCTTCAACCGGCACCGGCGTTGTGAACTCAAACAGCTCGCTAATCTGGGCCACTGTGAAGGGGTTGACCCGGCCTGTCAGCGCATAGCCATCGATAAAGTCAACAAGACCCTGGGCCGTTGCCGTCACCTCACCGAAGCTAAAACTGGTGGGATCGAGCGCTAGGGAACGACCCTGAAAGCGACCCAGTCCAGTAATACTTTCGATCGGTAACGGTAGTCCCTTGACGACGACCGCCCCATCAGCCACACGACCCGTCCCAGTCACTAAGGGCCGCTCGTTGGGCAGCACATCGATCACTACATTACCGCTGACGTCGCCCTTGGTAATGGTGATAGGGGGCTTGTCTTCAAACAGAGAAAAGACAATGGCGGCAATTTCAGGCGCTTGGGCATCCTGTGCCCGAATATTGAGCCGCACCCGCCGATCAACGGTTGGATCGTACTCATCTTCAGCATCATTCTGCTCTTCATCAGTATTCTGCTCTTCATCAGTATTCTGCGTCTGGGCTAGGGCTGAGGGTAGCGCCCAGGCACGCCCCACCTGATCAAAGCGCTCAATCCATGAAGAGATCTGAACCAGCGGGCGGGGTAGATCGGGCGGCAACAGGCTAGTCTCCCCATCCTCAGGGGCCGGGGGCAGCAGTATGGAGCCTGCGATCGCAAGGCTGCCCCGCACTGCTGAATCGGCAGTAGCATCAAAATCAATCTGCTGAGCCTGCACCTCAGGTGCGCCTCCCCCCGCCCGAACCTCTACCTCAGGTGCAATAAAGTCAACGTCGGCCTGAACGTTCTGCAGCCTCACCGTGACCCTCGGCAGATCCGGTTCGCTGTAAGGTGTCAGGGTAAGCCTACTGTCTCGTAGCCCAATGGTTCCCGGTTTGACTTCAATGATAGGCTCTCGGTCCCGCTCTGGCTGCAGCGTCTCAAAGTCAACGTCAATCCACTCCAGCTCAGCATTCTGCTCAAAGTAGCCCTCAGCGTTCTCCAGCACCACGTCCAGATTAAGCTCTCGCCGCAGTAAATCCAGCAGGTTAAAGCGCACCTCAACCGATTCCAGGGCCAGCGAATCTGTCTCAGTAGGAATCGGGGGAATGCTAGAAGGGCCAATGCGAATTCCCGAAAAGGTCAGCCCTTCGATCTCGCCAACATTGACCGGGCGCTTTAACGCCTTAGACAGCTCAGCCGAGGCCCAAGGAGAAAACCGCTCATTCAAAAATATCCAGCCCCACCAGACGGCTCCCGCACCAGTCAAGACCAGCACTGAGCCAAGGGTAAGGCCAACTTTAATCAAGCGCCGCCGTCTCCGCCTAGTAGGGCGCTCTGGCTCAGACTGTTGGGGGTTCGTCATGAGAAGCTCAAACCACAGACCAGATCAATGGTAGTGAAATTTCTGCCGAGTGGTGGATAACAATTCATTTCTCAACTGTAATTTGTTACCTCTAATAAAAAACAGACGAGCGGGTTAGTGAAAGGTTCGCTGTTGACCTCACCGAGGTGCTTGAGTTTTGGTGTAGCCTTGACGACAAAGAGACACCTTCATCGCTGCGCCCCCGGAGAGAGCCTAAACGAATGCTTGTGTACGTGCTGTTGTTCAATGCCCGCACTGAAAACGAGGGCATTCACACCCTCAAGGTCGAAGATCGCAACATTGTCCTCATGTTTGAGGATGAGGATGACGCTACCCGCTTTGGCCTGATGTTAGAGGCCCAAGATTTTCCGCCCGCAACCGTGGAAAGCTTTGAATTTGACGAAATTCAGGAGTTTTGCCAAGAGGCAGGATACGAATGCAAGCAGGTGCCTCAAGGGGCTCTGGCCACGCCACCAGAAAGTAATGTAGATCAGACCGACTGGGATCCTGACAATCCGCCTGACGATGCACCCAATCTCCCCTCTGGTTCCGCCTCCCCTAGCGACGACGAAGCCAACTTACCCCAAAGCGAACTCGACCGGATCCGCCAGCAGCTAGAAAAGCTGCTCTAGCCGTTATGACCCAGTCTGACCTGATTGTTCTGGCT
Organism: Pseudanabaena sp. FACHB-2040; assembly: GCF_014696715.1. Taxonomy (NCBI): domain Bacteria; kingdom Bacillati; phylum Cyanobacteriota; class Cyanophyceae; order Pseudanabaenales; family Pseudanabaenaceae; genus Pseudanabaena; species Pseudanabaena sp. FACHB-2040. The sequence goes on along the minus strand of NZ_JACJQO010000002.1, from coordinate 47,575 downwards.
CGCCGGGGCAACGCCGACGCCATTGCCCAGCTGATCAGCAACTCCCTAGCTGCGCGGGGTATCACTGCCCAGGCCGCATGGCAGGGCGATTACCTAGAAATTTGGTTGCAGGGCGAGAACCTACCCCCAGCTAGTGTTTTGGTGCCCAACCTGCGCCAGGGTTTCGAGCGGCTGATAGTAAACCGCAATATTGCAGCGATTCGCCTCTACGCCTGCCGCCCCCACCAAAACCAGCCAGACTGGGTCGAAATCTTCAGCCTTAATCCCATCCTCGACCCCCTCTCCCCGAGCGAGCCCCGCTCAGAACCCTTAATCGATCCTCCCTCCGAACCTCTCCCAGAATCTATAACCGAACTTCCTCCAGAACTCCCGCCAAAACCTCTCCCTGAACCTCTTCCCGAACCCGCTTCCGAACTCACAACACTTCCCCCCTCAGCCCTCTTAATCGAGTCTCCTTCAGACTCTATAACTGAACTCCCGCCAAAACCTCTCTCCGAACCTCTCTCCGAACTCGTAACTACCCCCTCCCCAGAACCCACCCCCCCTCCGACTAACCCCCCCTCTCCACGCCCCTCCCTCCACCCCTCCACCCCTCCACCCCTCTCCCCTGCTCCCCCTCCCCCAGAGCCCTCCTACCTCTCCGACACCGCCCTAGTCATCCTGGCCCACCTAGCGCCTCTGTTAAGCTACTTAAGCTGGCTAGGCATCACCTGGATTGGCCTGCCCTTTCTTTGGACCAGCAGTTTTTTGCTGCCCTGGCGAATTGTGGCCCCCCTGGCCCTGTTGCTGGTTAAGGGCAAAACTTCCCGCTACCTCCGTCACAACGCTCAGGAAGCCCTTAACTTCCAGATCTCCTGCACGCTCTATTGGCTGGCCACCTTTGCTTTGATGTTTCTGCTGGTGGGCTTTTTGCTGGTGGTGCCGCTGGCCTTTTTTGAAGCGGTTTGCATTATTGTTGCTGCTGTCAAAGCTTCTGACGGCAAACGTTTCCGCTATCCTCTCAGCATTCGATTTGTCCGCTAATCCCCTATGATTGGGAACGGAAAATACACGGGAGCCGTGCTGTGAACCCTTCCTCCTCTGCCGATCCGACTGACCGGGGCCATCTTTTGACGGAACAGGCTAATCCCCACAGTCAAGGGCTTGACCAAATGAGCGCCTTGGAACTGGTGGATTTGTTCAATCGGGAGGATCAGCGCACGCTGGATGCGATCGCAACTGCTCGCGCTCCCCTAGCCGCCGCCATTGAACGCACTGCCGCAGCCCTGCGCCAAGGAGGGCGACTTTTCTACATTGGGGCAGGCACTAGCGGTCGCCTAGGCGTTTTAGATGCCTCGGAATGCCCTCCCACTTTCTGCACCCCGCCGGAGCTAGTGCAGGGCATTATTGCCGGTGGAGCCGGGGCCCTGGTTCGCAGCTCCGAAGGCTTAGAAGACATCGCTGAAGATGGAGCCGCTGCTCTGGCCGAACGTCAGGTGAATGAGCTAGATGTCGTCGTTGGCATTACCGCTGGCGGCACTACCCCCTATGTGCAAGGCGCTTTGGCTGCTGCTCGCCAGCGCGGAGCTACCACCATTTTTATCGCCTGCGTTCCGGCTGAGCAGGTGCCCATAGCGGTTGATGTCGATATCCGGCTGCTGGTTGGCCCGGAAATCGTTGCCGGATCGACTCGTCTCAAGGCGGGCACTGTCACTAAGATGGCTCTCAACATTCTCTCCACCGGAGCCATGATCCAGCTTGGCAAGGTCTATGGCAACCGCATGGTGGATGTTTCGGTGACCAACGTTAAACTGCGCGATCGCGCTCTGCGAATTCTTTGCGACCTGACTGAGCTAGACCGGGCTGAAGCTGCTGACCTGCTCCAGCGCAGCGGTCAGCGAGTCAAGCTGGCCCTCATGATGCACTGGAGTGGGTTGGAGGCCGAGGCCGCTGAGGCTAAGCTGGCTGCTAGTAATGGGCAGCTGCGGGAGGCTTTGAAGGGGTAGGAAGACATGGGCGAGGAGGATAGGAGATGTGGGAGTGGGAGACATGGAGAAGGAAGACCTCCCCTATCCTCTTTCCCTACCCATCTCCCCGCACCAGCCGCAAAAACACCTGGGTCAAATCGGCCTGGTCTCGCTGCACTTCTAAAATGGGGCAGGGGCGCAGGGCATCGAACAGGCGGTACAGGTCGTCAGCAGAGCAGGCGATGTGAATTTGACTGCCTTCGAGGCTGCCGTTGAGCGCTGCGATCGCAACTCTCTGCCGCTCGTCTAGTTCTCCCTCAAATTTAATCCGATAGGCCGAGCCAGAGAACTCACGGATGAGTTCTTGAGTGGGCTTTTCGGCAATCAAACGGCCTTGCCGCATAATCGCAACCCGGTTTGACAGCTCTTCGGCCACATCGAGCTGGTGGGTGGTTAGCAAGATAGCGCAGCCATCGGCGGCAATGCTGCGCACCAAGTCTTTTACGGCTTCTCCTGCTTCTACGTCTAGGCCCAAGGTGGGTTCATCTAGCAGCAGTAGCTGGGGCTGATGGATTAGGGCAACTGCGATCGCAAGCTTTTGCTGCATCCCCCGAGAAAGCTGCTGCACCGGGGTATGCTGCTTTTCGCCTAAGTCAAACCGAGCTAGCAGTTCTCGCCCCCGCCGCCGCGCCTCTCGCCCAGACATGCCCTTGAGTACCCCAAAATATTCTAGGTTTTCCTGGGCCGTTAAGCGCCAGTAGGTGTTGCGGTTGCCCTCTAGCACTGCGCCTACCCGCTTCAGAGCCATTGGCGTGCGATGGGGGTCTTCTCCCAAAATTCTGACCTGGCCTTCATCAGGCCGCACTAAACCCGCGATCATCTTAATCGTGGTCGTTTTACCGGCTCCATTAGGCCCTAAAAACGCTAAAATTTCGCCTGCTCGCAGGGCCAAAGAAACCCCGCTGACGGCCTCAAAGACATACTTTTTCTGGCGATACCGCTTGCTCAGATTTCGGGCATCGAGCACGATTTCGGGCTCGACCGCGGCTGCCAAAGACTGCCGCTCAAAGGAAGAGGGTGACGCTTCTGTGACCATGAATACTTGCTGACTGACGTTGGTGATCTTAACGCGCCAGTCAGCTTGTTTTCGACCGTCTAAGGGCAGTCCAATTGCTCAGTTAGGGTTCTACAAACACATCTACGGCCTGATAGCAAGAGTCTACCGAACAGGAATACATGATTATGTCTACGGTGTAGGGGCCGCTGACCTCAGGTGTAAAGGTCACCATTGGCGTTGGATCAACAGCATCGTCGTAGGTCAGCAGATTTCCCTCGGCGTCATAAAGCTCCAGGTCCAGGTCGAGACAGTCTTCGTCACAAGTGGCCATGACCAGGTAGGAAATGCCGGCCTCCAGGTAGTAGGTCGTAGAGTCGTAGGTGTCTCGCCCTAACAGGCTGACATAGGGATCGGCTACCGGCTCATAACCCATCCGGCTGGCCAAGTTCATCAGGCGGCTTTGCACCTGGCGAACGTAGTAGCCATCTTGCGCGACTCCGGCCAGGGGAAACAGTAAAACAGTGCCGCTAACCAGAGCCGCACAGGCTAGAGCGCGAACAGATAATCTCCGTCCTATCGAAGCAAATTGCATAGGGTACTCCCAGGAAATCCTTTGATTTCCTAAGCATGGCGTCGCCATTTAACCGGTAGCCACAGTGAAACTACCGAGCGCATTTTCTGCCTAAGAAACAGCTATGCAACGTAGTCAAACAGAGCATCTAGATAAATCCGGTTGACCTGGCGATCGTTCTGGCCATTTTGCATCAGAAACAGCGATAGGGCTGCACAAAACACTCGATGCTGGCTCCAGGTCGAACAGGTATCTAAGTAAACTTGGAGGGCTTCGTTAAGCTCTTCAGGAATTTCTACCAGCAGACTAACTCGGGACGTCATAAAATCTCCTCGCAACACAATCCGCTAAATTGACACCAAAAACTGCGCCGTTCAGCTTCTGTAGGTGCCCTAGGCCCAATGATGTTAGGGGCGTGGGCAGAGTTGATCAGAATGGCCGAGGCGCTGCTTTAGGTAGTCGCATCATTGTGCCTAGGGCACCCAAACCTGTCAATCTTGCAAAAATCATCAGATTTGTTAGCGGCTGAAACAGGGAACGAGAGAATCAGGGTTCTAGCTGTAGCTGTATTGAACTAAGCCATTCTTAGGCCTCTAAAACCCTAGAATTTCAGTTAATTTCTGAAATCCACAGAAGTCGCTGGGATCGCCAAAGTTCGTTTTTCCTCTGGGGAAAACAGCCCAATCTCTGGGGAGAATCTGGGGATTGCCTGGGGAAAAAACAACCCAATTAAAAAGTTTTGTAAAAGGTTTTTGCTTAGGCACTTTGACAAGCAAAATACCTCGATCTGAGGCCTTCAGGAATCCATTTGCGGATCTAAAGAGGTTGCTAGGATTTCGGCTGCAGGGTTTAAAGAGGGTCTTTGTGGAGTTTTTGCCAGCAGAATACTAAACTTTGCCGCTCGTTATAGTATAAATGTACTATAAGCGGGGGTGACTTTGAGAGGGCCCGTAGAAGGCTTATTGAAAGGGTGTTGGCAGACTATGGCTTTACCTCGGTTAATTTATAGGCTGGCTTTAGGGCTAATAGTTTTGTTCAGCCAGGGGTGCTGGAACAGGCCAGCAGCAGAAGCGCCTCGCAAGCTTAATCTCTATCAGAATTGGGCAGTGCGGCCAGGCGATGACGTGGTCGGCTACTCCGTGCGGGGCGGCCTCGGCGATATTGCGGTAGATGTGCGGGGCAAAGCCATCTATATGCCTTTTAATGGCCGAGTGCAGCCAGAAGAGGGCTTCGACTCCCAGTGCGTGATTTTGTCTAGCCCTGAAGTGCCTGCCTACCTGTTTCGGATCTGCGGCTTGAGAAAGCCCCAACTTGGGGAGCAGCGCCAGGGTGACTCGATTGGCTCGGGGGAAGTGGTGGCTTTTGCCACCCTGCGAAAACAGACTGACGGCACCTGGGCGATGGTTGAACCGGCGAAGGATCTGCTGGTGCGATTTTTGAGTAAATCTTAGGGGCAGGGGCGGGGAGCCGCTTAGCCTGAATATTGAGAGAGGATTCAGGGGGATGCGATCGCAGGCAAGTAACTAGACATTACCCGTCCGGCTCCCTTGATCTGCTGGTGGTAGGTCAGGCTCACCGGGTCAGTGAGGTCGCTAATTGAGTCTAGACCAATGCCGTTGCGGCCCTGGTCTTTGCCGGAGCTGTGAATGTAGCGCCCTTGGCCGAGATATAGGGCAACGTGAGTGGTGCGCTCGGCGGTGCCGAAGAAGATTAGATCGCCGGGCTGCAGGTTTGTCAGGGCAATTGGCTGAGTAAAGGCTTCCTGCTGGTAGGCATCTCGCGGCAGGCGAATGCCTGCTGCGGCAAAGGCAGTCTGCATCAGCCCTGAGCAGTCGTAATTAGGACCAATGGTGCCACCCCAAAGATATTGGTTGGGCTGGGCCATGGCTGCCTGGGTAAAGTCAATGACGGCTGGAAGCCTGGCTTGGATGGCTGCGCGAGTTAGGGGGGTAGGTTGGTAAGGGGTTGGAGCAGGCTGGAGGTGGGGGAGATCTGCGATCGCAAGCCAGCCCGGATAGTCGTCCTCACACAGACACACCTCAATCGCCGCCAACATTTCCTCAGGCTCCTGTGGAATGGCGATGGGCCGCAAATGCCGCCCTGCCGCTGCCTGCGTCACCAGACTTTCCTGCTGTGGCGATTTGTAGAGGTTAAGTGCTGTTTGACAGATAAACTCAGCAGGCGTTTCTAAAGAGGAGGCCAAAGCCTGTCGCAGGTCTGCCAGAGTCACCATAATGGCTGATCACCGCTGATAGGGATCGGCATTTTGGCCCTCCTTGCCGCCTGTGGCGCGCACGTTCACTACCCGTTTCAGCAAGTCAAACCAGAAGGTGGCTCCCATTGAAATCGCCAGAGCGCTGATCAGCCAGCCAAACAGCCGCCGGGGAATAAAGGGGATCGGCCAGTTTGCCTCGCCCAGCCGCTGCTGTTCTCGCACCACTGGCCCGTAGCCAATAGGAAAAGGTAGCTGGTTAAGACTTCCGTTAACGGCAATCTGTAAGCTTTCCAGTTCCTCCTTTAAATTCCCGGTGGCGGTGTTGTCAGTCGTCATTGCTGCCTGGGTGGCTGCCTGAGTAATGGTATTGCGGATGGCCGGATCGGTCGCTAGGCGAGTTGCAATATTAAAAGTGTCGGCATTCAAAGAGATTGCAATAGACAGGCCAATCAGCAGCCCTACAGCCTTAGCATTACGCTTATAGACCCCGGTAGCCCGCTCCATGCCTCGGTCAAACCACTTTTCCAGCTCTCGCCCAAACTCATCTACCCGATTTTCGGCTGCATCCGCTGTCGTCTCCACCTTGTTAGCAATGGTGATCATGGCCGACCGCAACGCTGGGGTAATCACCTGTCCTTTGACCTGATTGAGCAAGGCTCTGGCACGAGGGTTGCCTCGGCTAGCCAGAGCAGCAAATTCTTTGTAGCAAACGCTGCCGTCCTCAAAAATTCCGATCAGCTCTGCCATCGTGGGCTGCAGCTTTTTCAGCAAGACCAGCTTCTCTGTGGGGTTGTTGGCAACGCTGCGGTGAATATAGTCCAACCGGCGCAAAAAGGTTTCTGATAGGTGATGGTTTTCCGGCAACACCTGCCGGGCCACCTCAGAAAAGTCTTCTAGCTGAATCACTAGGCGGTCTATAGTTTCCGACAGCTGCACTCGCTTCTCATAAAAATCCGTCAGAATCTGATTGACCGTTTGCTCAAACTGCCTGAGGTCACTGTTGAGTAGAAATTCATTGGCGGTGCTAGCCCGCAGATCCTCTAAGACGTGGTTAACCGGCAGCAGCACCCGCTCCTCCACAAACTGCTTCAGCCGGGTTTCAATTAGAACCTGCCCTGCTGCCCCTAGCTGCAGCCGATCCATAATGCTATTGGCAAAAGCTTCAGACGGAATGTAGGAGGGGCCGCTGGTGCGATCGCCAAAAACATTGCGGGTGCCCGTCAGCGTCCGGTAGATGCGGCCAATTAGGTGGCAGATGCCCCGAAAACTGCGGGCAATCTTGCCTCTAGCCTCTTGGTTAAGCCCTTTGATCCAGGGGCTTTCATAGAGCGCATCGGCAAAATCGCGAGCTGCCGCCTCACTCTGCTCATCATTGCCCGCTAGCAGCACCTCGATGGAGCGCTTTAGGTGCTCGGCCCGCCACTGCAGCAGTGCCCCAATGATTTCCTGAATTTCACTAGCCAGCAGGCTGAGTATTAGATAGGTAAAAACTAGACCAAGGGCGAGATCGAGGATGAAAGGGAAATTCATAGTGAACCGGCATCTGTCCCTGACTTACGGAAAAAGCCTTACGAGCATCGAAAATATAGGCGATTCTATCGGATTAATCCATCACGCCCTTAAATAAACTTAATTGCCTGATGTCTCTTTATAATGAGAGCTTGTGAATTCTGACAGCACCCATCCGAACATGGCTTCTGACGCGAACCGTCCCTCTGATAGCAGCGGCTCTTCCCGCGACGAAATCCGCGCCATTCGTCTTCAGAAAGTAGAAGACCTGAAGCAGCTCGGCCTCAATCCCTACGCCTACCGCTGGGAGATCACCCACCACGCAGCAGAGCTGCAGGAGAAATACACTGATATTGTAGCTGGCCAAGAAGTCGAGACGGAGGTGTCTCTTGCCGGACGGATTTTGGCCCGGCGAGTGTTTGGCAAGCTGGCCTTTTTTACCCTGCAGGATGAAACGGGCCTCATTCAGCTGTATTTAGACAAGAAAGAGATCGCCTCCGGCATGGCTGAGACCGATGCGGATGCCTTTGAACACCTCAAATCCCTTACTGACGTCGGTGACATTATTGGCGTTAAGGGCATTATCAAGCGCACAGAAAAGGGCGAACTTTCAGTCAAGGTGCGGGAGTATGCGCTGCTGACCAAGTCGCTGCTGCCTTTGCCCGACAAGTGGCACGGCCTAACTGATGTGGCCAAGCGCTATCGTCAGCGCTACGTCGATCTGATCGTGAATCCGGAGGTGCGCGACACCTTTCGCAAGCGGGCGCTGATTACCGCCTCGATCCGCCGCTATCTCGATCAGCAGGGCTTTATCGAAATTGAGACCCCGGTTTTGCAGACCGAGGCAGGCGGCGCGGATGCCCGGCCCTTCATCACCTATCACAACACGCTAGATATGCAGCTCTACTTGCGGATCGCCACGGAGCTGCACCTGAAGCGGCTGATCGTGGGCGGGTTTGAGAAGGTTTTTGAAATGGGCCGAATCTTTCGCAATGAGGGCATTTCTACCAAGCACAACCCAGAATTTACCTCGATTGAGGTCTACCAGGCTTACGCTGACTATAGCGACATGATGGATCTAACTGAGACCATCATTGCCACTGCTGCTAAAGACGTGCTGGGCACGCTGCAAATTACTTACCAGGGCGAAACCATCGATCTGACACCACCCTGGCGGCGCATCACTATGCATGAGGCGGTGCAGGAGAAAACAGGGGTAGACTTCAGCCAGTTCACTGTTTTAGAAGAGGCTAAGGCTGCGGCCAAAGCTGCTGGGTTAACTGGGGTCGATGACTGCGACAGCATCGGCAGGCTGCTGAACGAGGGCTTTGAGCAGGCGGTGGAGGAAACGCTAATTCAGCCCACCTTTATCATTGACTACCCAGTGGAGATTTCGCCTCTGGCGAAACCCCATCGCAGTAAGCCCGGCCTGGTAGAGCGCTTTGAGATGTTTATTGTGGGTCGAGAGACGGCCAACAGCTTCTCGGAGTTGACCGATCCGATTGACCAGCGGCAGCGGTTGGAGCTGCAGGCAGCCAAAAAAGCGGCTGGAGATCTGGAGGCACACAGCGTGGATGAGGACTTTCTCACCGCCCTGGAATACGGCATGCCGCCGACTGGAGGACTGGGGATTGGCATCGACCGGCTGGTGATGCTGCTAACCGATTGCGCCAGTATTCGAGATGCGATCGCATTTCCCCTACTCAAACCTGAAAAAATGGATACTGCAGCGGATCAGGCTGCCCCTTAAGCTAGGTGGGGGGTGATATTTAGAAAAAACTATAGCTCGGCCCCTTTTCCGACCTGACAAATCGGTTAAGGGGTTAGAGTAGTAGGTATTTAGTCCTTTTGGGAGTAGGGTTAACCACCCGCCATCTATCTAACTGAAGACTTAGGTGCAGACCACCCTACCCGGATTTGGGTAGGTTATGACAGTAAGGATGAGAGTGGAAAGCCGCTCCGCCTGCTTACCTCGATCCCACCCACGCCATTCCTGAGCAGGGACATACATGGCCACCCAGACCCCTAGAAACATGCTTGCCGCTCTGTCCCAAGTTAATCAGCAGAGCACGCTTACCAACCGCGTTCGAGACTTACCCACCCCTCAATTCATCGACCTGCTCGACCAAATTACGCGGGAGTTTGAGCATTTCCTCCGGGCCATCGACATGATCAACAATGAGTCTCTAGAGACCATGTTGGAGCAGATCCTGGAAGCTTTTACCCTCAAGATTGGTCAGATCCTGCAGGCTGAACGCACCACTATTTTTATGGTGGATACTGAAAAGCAGGAGCTTTGGTCCAAAATTGCTCAAGGGGATGGGGAGCGCTTCTTAGAACTGCGGGTGCCCATGGGCAAAGGCATCGCTGGACATGTCGCTACAACCGGAGAATGCCTTAACATTGCCGATGCCTATGCCGATGAGCGCTTCGACCCCAGCCACGATCAAAAAACCGGCTACCACACCCGCAACATCCTTTGCATGCCGGTTTCAAACAAAGCTGGCAACACCGTTGCCGTTGTCCAACTACTCAACAAACAGAGCGATCTCCCCTTCGATACCCAAGACGAACACAGCTTCCGCGAGTTTGCCGCCTCCATTGGGGTCATTTTAGAGAGCTGCAATTCCTTTTACATTGCAGCCCGTAACCAGAAGGGCGTCTCCTCTCTGCTCAAAGCCATTTCCTCCCTAGAGCAGAGCTTGGACCTCGAGAAAACCCTACAGTCCGTTATGGAAGAGGCCCGCCTGCTAATGCAGGCCGACCGCAGCACCCTCTGGCTAATCGACGAAAACAGCAATGAACTCTGGTCTAAAGTGAAATCGGGCGACGGCAAATCTTTAGTAGAGCTGCGCAGCCCCTCTGATTCAGGCATTGTGGGCTACGTCGCCACCACCGGAGAAACCCTCAACATTCCAGATGCCTACCAAGACCCGCGCTTCAACCCCGATGCCGACAAGCTTACGGGTTACGCTACCCGCACCATTCTCTGTATGCCGGTCTACGATTCTTCCAGCAAGCTGATTGCAGTTACCCAGCTGATCAACAAGCAGCAGGGCAGCTTCACCAGCTCCGACGAAGAATTTATGCGAGCTTTCAACATCCAAGCGGGCATCGCCCTGGAAAATGCCAAGCTGTTTGAGAAGGTGCTGGTCGAAAAGCAGTATCAAAAAGACATTCTTCAGAGCCTTTCTGATGCCGTCATCTCCACCGATCTAGAGGGTCGCATTGTCACTATCAACGACGCCGCTATCGAACTGCTGGGCTGTCCCCTCAAGGATGAGATCAACCGCGACCTCAAGGAACGCTGGGAAGCTAGGCTGCTCAACCGCTACGTTTGGGATGTCATCCCCCTAGAGAAGTTACAGTTTCGACTAGAAGATAGCCTCACCACCGGAGCCCGACACTATGTACCGGAGCAAACCCTGCGAGTCGGCATCCTAGCCGCTAATCCAAACAACGGCAGCGTCTATGAATGCACCCTGATGATGCCCGATCGCAATCAAGCCGGCCGCTTTTGGCCCTGGGGTGAAGTCTCTTCCACCTTGCCGCCCCACTCCCTCGACCAAGTGCAGCTGTTAGAGCGCAGCATCAATCTCACGGTCAATCCTCTAACTAACCCAGAGGGCGGCGTGCGAGGCGGACTGCTAGTAATAGAAGACATTAGCCAGGAAAAGCGGATGAAGACAACTCTTTACCGCTACATGACTCCCGGCGTTGCTGAGCGTGTCATGGCCCTAGGCGACGATTTGCTGATGAAGGGAGAACGGCGAGAGGTGACCGTTTTGTTCTCCGATATTCGAGGCTACACCACCCTCACTGAAAATTTGGAAGCCGACAAAGTAGTGGAGATGCTCAACGCCTACTTCGAGACGATGGTCGAAGCGGTGTTCAACTTTGAAGGCACGCTGGACAAGTTCATCGGTGACGCCCTGATGGCAGTCTTTGGAGCCCCGCTGCCGCTGAAAAATCATGCCTGGGCGGCAGTTCAGGCTGCCCTCGATATGCGACAACGGCTGGTGCGCTTCAACACCGAACGGGTGCTGCAAAATCAGCCCGAAATTCGTATTGGTATCGGCATTAGCTCCGGTGAAGTGGTCTCTGGCAACATTGGTTCCCAGCGCAAGATGGAGTACACCGTGATTGGCGATGGCGTCAACCTGAGTTCTCGCCTAGAAGGAGCGACTAAGGAATACGGCTGCGACATTGTGCTCAGCGAGCATACCTACGAGCTGTGCCAAAACCTGATCTGGGTGCGCGAGCTAGACCGCATCCGGGTTAAGGGCAAAATGCAGCCCGTGAATCTCTATGAACTGGTCGACCACAAAGACAACCCGCTCGATCCTCAAACCAAAGAGTTTATGGAACTCTACAGCGCTGCCCGCTCAGCCTACACCGGCATGCGATTTGAGCCAGCTATTAAACTGTTTCGGGAAGCCGAAAAGCTGCATCCCGGCGATCGGGCCGTAGCGGTTCACATCAACCGAGCTCAGGAATATTTAATTAGCCCACCGCCTGAGAATTGGGATGGGGTGCATATTATGACGACTAAATAAGACGCGGAGAGGTGCCCTCCGGTAGCCACTTCCCTAGACTGGTCTGTTCCCTCGCTATGCCTGTGGCAATCCGGCTTAAGATGATTAGGCTGCTTTCAGGGAGGGCAACCTTTCCATGACCGATCGCCCCAAGCTATACGAGGGGAAGGCTAAGATTATTTATCCGACGGATGACCCGGATGTTCTGCTGACGTATTTTAAGGATGATGCGACAGCTTTTAATGCCCAGAAGCGCGGGCAGATTGGTAACAAGGGTCGGATTAATTGTGCTATTTCAACCCACCTATTTCAGCTGCTAGAAGCCAGAGGGGTGCCTACCCACTGGATCGATACGCCGAGCGAGCGGGAGATGCGGGTGCGGGCTGTTAAGATTATTCCCCTTGAGGTGGTGGTGCGTAATCTGGCTGCCGGAAGTTTGTGCAAGCAAACTGGGCTGCCGCTCGGACTGGCGCTTAACCCTCCTCTGGTGGAGTTTTACTACAAGAATGATGGGCTTGGGGATCCACTGCTGACCGATGAGCGGCTACGGCTCCTAGACCTGGCAACGCCGGAACAGGTTATCGAACTCAAACGTCTTGCTTTAGAAGTGGATCGTTATTTGACTGATTTCTTTGCAGACTGCGGCATTACTCTGGTGGATTTCAAGCTGGAGTTTGGCGTAGATGCCCAGGGCTTGTTGCTGCTAGCCGACGAAATCAGCCCCGATACTTGCCGTCTTTGGGATCAGGCAGCTGAGGATGAAACCCAGCGAGTTTTGGACAAAGATCGCTTCCGGCAAGATTTGGGCCAGGTAGAAGAAGCTTATCAAAGGGTGTTGGATCGGGTTCTGGCGCACGCTGCCAGTTTTTGAATCCGGTGATGCGGTAGAATTTGTCCGATTCGTGGGAAGCGTGGGGTTCCTCATCTTGTGGCATGCTTAGCTGCAGGGGATAGGGCCTTTTGTGGTGTGAATGTCTTGATACAGGTGTGAGCTAATGCGCCTTTCTCCAACTTTGATTGCGGTTGTCGCGGTTTCTGGAATATTAGGGTTGACTCCCCAGGCTAAGGGGGAACTGCTGCCGGAAGGCTCTCCTTTGGAAGGGAATGCAGATACGCAGGTTGCTGATGCCGTAGAGGCTGTACCGGCGTGGCTGACTCCCAATAATTTACCTGCGGCCGTAGGGGTTGCACCTGTCGCTCAACCGGCAGCGACAGATTTACAAATGCCTACCCCAGCTGAGCAGCTGTCTTCAGGGGCAGCTCAACTGCCAATAGATGTCTTTGCTCAGGGGCCTGCAAACCCTACAGACATCGTTCCTAGTAGCCCTGACGATCCAGCTACGCCTGCTCCACCTACGGTGCCGGTTGCTCCCGAGGTGGAGCCAGCTGAGCCGACTGAGCCGATTGATCCAGCGGTGCCGACGCCGACGCCTGACCCAGCTACCCCACCGACCACTCCGCCAGCAGGAACAACCCAGCAGGCCCCTGAAGAACCTCGCGTGTTGGTGGCTGAACTTGAGGTGGTGACTCCTCCTGGGCAAGAGCTGACCCCAGAACTGGAGAGAGCGGTTTATAACGCGATCTCAACTAGCCCTGGTCGCACCACCACCCGAACCCAGCTGCAGCAAGACATCAACAGTATTTTTGCCACCGGCTTTTTCTCGAACGTGCGGGCGCTACCTGAAGATACGCCACTGGGAGTGAGGGTGACCTTTTTGGTGCAGCCAAACCCAGTGTTGCAGTCTGTGCAGGTGACAGGTAACAACGCTTTGCCCCAAGAGGTTGTCGATGAGATTTTCTCGCCCCAATACGGCAGCATCATCAACCTGATTGATTTTCAGGACGGCATTCTGGCCCTGAATGAGTGGTATCAAAACAACGGCTTTGTTTTGGCTCAGGTTGTCGCTGCGCCCCAGGTATCGGATGACGGCACCGTTACCCTGGAAGTGGCCGAGGGTGTAGTCGAAAATATCCGGGTGCGGTTCCTTACTGCCGAGGGGGAACTGGTCAACGAGGAAGGCGAACCCGTCACCGGCAGAACCCGCGACTTTATTATTACCCGTGAGTTTGCCACCCAGCCTGGACAAGTCTTTAACCAGCAGCAGGTCGAGCGCGATCTGCAGCGAGTCTTTGGTCTGGGTATTTTCGATGATGTCCGTCTCTCACTGGAACCGGGGCAGACCGACCCCCGCCAGGTAGATATGGTCGTCAACGTAATTGAACGCAACACCGGCTCCGTTGGAGCGGGCCTGGGCTTTAACTTTACCGGGGATTTGTTTGGTACAGTCAGCTACCGGCAGGACAACTTCGGCGGCAACAATCAGAAGCTGTCTGCCGAAGCCCAACTCAGCAGCCGGGATTTGCTGTTTGATGTCTCCTTTACCGACCCCTGGATTGGTGGCGATCCGTTCCGAACCTCTTATACGGTGGACGCCTTTGCCCGCCGCTCGATCAACCTAAACTTTGACGGTGGCCCCAACCCAATTCTTCTGGCTAACGGTGACGAGATCCGAGTGCGTCGGATTGGCACCGGCATCTCCTTCAGTCGGCCCCTGGCCAATGGCTGGTCTGCCTCCCTGGGCACCCAGTATCAAAATGTCTCTGCTCGCGAATTAGGCGGTACCCTCGCCAACGTTGATGCAGCTGGTAACCCCCTAACCCAGTCTGCTGTAGAAGGCGGTGGCGGTTCTGACGATCTTTGGACGGTGAACTTCAGTACGTCCAGAGATCTCCGTAATGATGCCCTTAACCCCACAAGCGGCAGTCTACTGCGTTTCTCTACCGAACAATCGGTGCCTTTGGGCGGTGGCAGCATCTTCTTGAACCGGCTGCGGTTGGGATACAGTCAGTACATCCCGGTAAGCTTTATCAACTTTAATGAGGGACCACAGGCACTGGCGTTTAACATTCAGGTCGGTACTATTGTGGGTGAGCTGCCACCCTATGAAGCGTTTGCCCTGGGCGGTACTAACTCTTTGCGCGGCTATGACGAGGGCGGGGTGGGCAGTGGCCGCAGCTATGCTCAGGCCACCGTGGAGTACCGCTTCCCGCTGTTCTCCTTCCTAGGTGGTGCGCTCTTTGTCGATGCCGGGACTGACCTGGGCAGTGGGTTTGGCGTGCCGGGGGCACCGGGTCCCTCACGAGGTAAGCCTGGCAGCGGCCTGGGTTATGGCGCAGGCTTGCGGATTCAAACGCCGCTGGGCCCCCTACGGATTGACTATGGTCTCAGGATTGACGGGGGTGGGCGACTGCACTTTGGTATCGGGGAGCGTTTCTAATGGCTCAAGCAATCACTCGTCCAGCCACACTACCTGCCCTAACAGCGATAGATCTAGAGCAGCCGCAGCAGACGCTGGCTCAAGCGGTTGAACGACAGGGGGTGGGGCTGCACTCTGGTCAAGCTGTCCAGGTGCGGCTGGAACCGGCGGCGGCAGATAGTGGCCGTTGCTTTGTTAGAACTGATCTGCCAGGAAGACCGACCGTTGCAGCTCGTCCAGAGGCTGTTCAGCAGACTCTGCTGTCTACTGAACTGGTCAGCGGTGAGGCGGCAGTGCGGACTGTAGAGCACCTGCTGGCAGCTCTGACCGGGATGGGGATAGACAATGTCTGCATCACCATTGACGGGCCGGAAGTGCCTTTGCTAGATGGATCTGCCAGCGGTTGGGTAGAGGCGATTGAGGCCGCTGGACTGGCGGTACAGGATGCGCCTAAGCGGGCTTTTCAAGTTAGCAGCCCGGTCTGGATTTATGATGGCGATGCTTTTGTGGCGGCGCTGCCGTCGCCCACACCCCGCTATACCTATGGCATTGACTTTGAAGTGACGGCCATTGGCAACCAGTGGCACAGCTGGTCTGCCGACCCGGCTGCAGCAGAGCTGTTTGCTGAGGTAGTGGCCCCGGCCCGCACCTTTGGCTTGGCACACCAGATTGACTACTTGCGATCGCAAGGCCTGATCAAAGGCGGCAGCCTCGACAATGCGCTGGTTTGTGGGGAGGAGGGCTGGCTCAACCCCCCCCTGCGGTTTCCCAACGAACCGGCCCGCCACAAGTTGCTAGATTTAATTGGCGACATGAGCCTGCTGGGGCGGGTGCCCCTGGCCCATATTTTGGCCTATAAAGCCAGCCACCGACTGCATGTAGAGTTGGCAAAAACCCTGCAAAAGGCCCTATCGCCAACTTAAGGACCATCATAGGATGACCATCTAGTGGGAGAATCATTTAAACGCAGTGAGGGCCTTTCTCCCTAAGCTGCGCCTTCAATGCAAGTGGGAATTGAGACCGTGGTAAACGTGAACTCTTCAAACTCAACTGTCCAGGCCGTCGGCCCTGCTGTTGTCGCACCAGAACCCGATCTGCTCGACTCAAGCGAGGCAGAGACCGTGAAGCAGACCTTTTCAGCCGAGGAGATCCAGGCACTGCTGCCTCACCGCTACCCATTTGCGCTGGTTGATCGCATTATTGACTACGTTCCTGGCCAGCGAGCGGTTGGGATTAAAAACGTTACGTTCAACGAGCCGCAGTTTCAGGGGCATTTCCCCGGCCGGCCCATCATGCCTGGGGTGCTGATTGTAGAAGCGATGGCCCAGGTGGGGGGCATTGTGCTGACACAAATTCCGGGCGTGAACGGTCTCTGTGTGTTCGCCGGGATTGACAAGGTGCGGTTTCGCCGCCCAGTTGTCCCGGGGGACCAGCTAATCATGACCGTAGAATTGCTGGCGATCAAGCGCCTAAAATTTGGCAAAATGCAGGGTCGAGCTGAGGTAGATGGTCAGCTTGTTTGCGAAGGGGAGTTGATGTTTTCGGTGGTGGATTAATGTCCTTGCAGCTCCTACCAGAACCTCTGTATTTTCCTGCATTCCAGCTATTGCGTTGGTTTCCGGAGGCATGACTTTGACTACGCTTATTCATCCAACGGCGGTGATTCATTCTGGTGCCAGGCTGCATCCCAGCGTTAAGGTTGGCCCCTATGCCGTCATCGGCGAGAAAGTGACCATTGGCCCTGACAGCGAAATTGGGGCTCACGTGGTAATTGATGGTGATACTGAAATTGGGGCTCAGAACCGGATTTTTCCGGGAGCCACGATCGGCATGGAAAGCCAAGATCGCAAATACGATGGCTCGATGAGCCAGGTCAAAATTGGCGACAACAACCTGATCCGCGAATACGTCACCATCAACCGGGCTACGGGAGCAGGCGAAGCGACTCTCGTGGGCGACAACAATTTGCTGATGGCCTATGTCCACGTAGCGCACAACTGCGTCGTAGGCAGCAATATTGTGATTGCCAATGCGGTTGCTCTGGCCGGTCATGTTGAGGTCGAGTCAAATGCAGTGATTGGGGGCGTGTTGGGCGTCCATCAGTTTGTCCACATTGGCTGTTACGCGATGGTCGGCGGCATGAGCCGCATTGATCGCGACGTACCGCCCTACACCATTGTTGAAGGCAACCCTGGCCGAGTGCGGGGGCTAAACCTGGTAGGTTTGCGCCGAGCCGGGTTGACTCATAGTGATGGAGGCCGACTTTTTCAGGAGTTGAAACAGGCTTTTCGCCTGCTATACCGCTCTGATCTGCCCTTCGAAATGGCCCTTGAGCAGATCGAGCAGATCGGGGGAAACGAGCATGTGTCTCATCTGCGGCAGTTTCTCAAAGCTTCCCATGCTGGCGGAAAGCGCCGGGGCAGCCTTCCCGGCAGAGTTGGCGGCAAAAAGGCCTCAGATCGTGAGGACTAGCCGGTGAGTTTGAACGTGCAGGGTAAGACGCGATCCGTTCGGCTGTTTATCAGCACTGGGGAAGTCTCAGGGGATTTGCAGGGGGCGTTGCTGGTAGCAGCGCTGCAGCGGCAGGCAGCCCGACGACAGCTTGAGGTCGAAATTGTGGCGTTGGGGGGAGAGCGCATGGCTGCTGCCGGAGCCACTTTGATCGCCGACACCACAGCCATTGGCTCAGTGGGCCTTTTTGAGGCGCTGCCCTACCTGCTGCCGACTCTGCGAATTCAGCGTAGTGCCCGAGAGGTGCTGGAACGTCAGCCGCCCGATTTGGCGATTCTGATTGACTATATGAATCCCAACCTGGTGATCGGCAAGTTTTTGCGTCAGAGGCAGCCTGCGCTGCCTGTGGTTTACTACATCGCACCGCAGCAGTGGGTTTGGGCTTTTAGCCAAAAGGACTCGCAGACTCTGGTCGCTAATTCTGATCGGATGCTGGCTATTTTTCCGGCAGAGGCCAGCTACTTTGAAAAATTGGGAGCTAGGGTCAGTTGGGTAGGGCATCCTTTAGTCGATCGCTTCCCAACCCCACCCGACCAAGCAGCAGCTCGGCAATCGTTGGGACTAGACCCGACGGCTCGGGTTGTCACCCTGTTGCCCGCCTCTCGTAGCCAGGAGGTGAAGTACATGCTGCCGACTATTTGTCAGGCGGCTCAGCTCCTGCAGGCCCAGCTGCCAGAGGTGCAGTTTTTGATGCCGGTGTCGTCACCCCGATTTCGCCCAATTTTTGAGCAGGCTTGCCAGCAGTATGGGCTGCAGGCTCAGGTTGTTGATGGTCTTACCCAAGATGCGATCGCAGCTGCGGATTTGGCCATTACTAAGTCTGGCACCGCCAACCTAGAGATCGCCCTGATGAATGTACCCCAGGTTGTCTTCTACAAGCTCAACCCCGTGTCAGCTTGGGTAGCACGGCACCTGCTAAAGCTCGATCTGCCTTTTGCCTCGCCCGTCAACCTGGTAGAGATGCAGCCGGTTGTGCCAGAACTGCTGCAGTGGCAGGCCACCCCAGAGGCAATTGTGGCACAGGCGCTGGAGTTGCTAACCGAGGCAGCCCCCCGGCAGACTATGCTGGCAGGTTACGCCAGGATGCGGCAGGCCCTGGGGGAACCGGGGGTGTGCGATCGCGCCGCCGAGGAAATTTTCAACTTGCTACAGGAGCGGCAGGCCCAACAGAGCGCGTCTATTTCCAGTGTTTAGAAAAGTTCTAAAAAAGCCGAATGGGCCTATCAATCGAGCGTTTTGATAAAATGGCTGCTCGTGATGCGATAGATCTCAAACTTTCTAGATCCCAAACTTTCTAGAATTGTTATGCTCATGCTGGCTGATGCTAAGTGAATGCAGCGAATTATGTTAGTGCAGCGGATGTGGCGTTAGGAGGTTTGCCTTGAATATTCCTGAACTCTTTGCTCGTGGCGGCATTGCCATGTGGCCCCTTCTCTTTTTGTCGATTCTGGCTTTGGGAACTATTATCGAGCGCATCTGGTTCTGGTCCAGGATTTTGACGCGGGAGCGAGAAGTAGCAGGTCGGGTTTTAGAGGCGGCTCGACGTGACTGGAACGCCGCTACCGAAATTTCCCAGCGCTCCAGTGGGCTGCCGATGGGGCGTTTTCTCTACTCTGGGCTGAAGCTGCAAGAGCCTGATCCCGAGGTCTTTCGCTTGGCTCTGGAAACCTCGGCCAACGAAGAGCTTTCCACCATGCGTAAAGGTGAGAAAATCCTCGAAGCCGTGATTGCGCTATCGCCCTTGCTGGGCCTGTTTGGTACTGTCGTCGGTCTAATTAATTCTCTAGGCTCAATTGGCTTTAGCGACCTGGGTCGAGGCAATGCCACAGCTGGTGCCTCTCTGGGCATTGCCGAAGCCCTGATCAGCACGGCGATGGGCCTTGTGATTGCTATTACGAGCCTGGCTTTTTATCGACTGTTTTCGGGTTTTGTGTTTGGTCAGGCAAAGGTGTTTCGCCAGTCGGGCAGTGAGCTAGAGCTGCTCTACCGCCAAGACTGGTCTAAGCGCCCCGCGATTACCCCTGTGGCCGTGCCGCCCTCGGAGGCTAGACCCCTATGAAGCTCGATTTACTAGAAACCTCCACAGAGGACGTGCGGCTTGAACTGGTGCCTTTGATTGACGTTATCTTCTGTATTCTCACCTTTTTCATTTTGGCGGCGGTGGGCCTGACCCAGCAGCAGGCAATTGACCTAGATCTGCCTGCGGCCCAGACCGGACAACCCGTTCCAGGAACCGGCCAAGCCATTCCCGATCGGCTCTATGTCAGCATTGACGCCATTGGTCAGGTCTATCTCGATCAGCAGCCGGTGACGCTGGACCTGCTCTACGATGTGCTGCTGCAGCACCAGCAGGCAGCCCCCAATGGCCTGATCGTGCTCTATGCCTCTCGCGATGCTCGCTATGAAGATGTCGTGACAGTGCTTGACCTGCTGCGCTCGGTTGGCGGCGATCGTGTGGCCCTGGCAACCCTACCAAGGGATCGAGGTCAGCCAGACGGCACGCAGTCCGGTCAACCTATCCAACCCGGTCAACCGGGCCAGCAGGAAGGCGATTTGTTCCCCCTACAGCCAGCTCCAGGCAGCCCCCTAGCGCCTGTCGATCCTAATGCGCCGCTGTTGCCTTTTGGAGAGCAGCAGCAGCCCTTGAATCAGCCTCAGTTCCCTACAGGCGATCCCCTTTCCCCGAGCAATCCTGAAGCTCAGCCGTCAGCCCCTCTGGCCCCAGAAAATTAGTAGCGGGAGAGCAGACCTTTGTCGAGCTGTGGCTAGCCAGTAGAGACTTCAAACCCCAGGGCTCTGTTGGAACCCTGGGGTTTGCTGACTAGGTGTTGACCCTACATCGAGGCATTTTACTCTGCAAGACCTGCAGGACCTGCAAAATCCAAACTACAGCCAGACGCACTGTAGATCTTCACTGGGGATTCGCTCTTTCAACACAGAGCTAGCTCTTTCGTTAATATAGATTTCCACAACGGCTTCGGGTTTGGCCTCAATCAGAAGTCGCTGCCCCGGAAAGGCAACGCGCTCAAAATGCCAATCAGGTACATTGGCAACGCGGATCACCTGGACCTTGCTGGTGGCATTGACATAGACGTAGTGGCAAGTAAACGATTCGGGGCCTTCAATCATTTAGATCACCATCTATTGGCTGAACGGATTTGAGGGACAAAGGACGTAGCGCGAGCCGGTGTGTTAGGGATGTCCCAAAGGGATTATGGGAACACATTTCTAGGGTGACCGACGAATTAAATGAAAAGTTCCTTGCCTGCAAGGAGTAAATTTTGCTGCTGACCAGCCGAACGCATGCCCTGAAGGGAATCGGGGCAGCTTGTCGAATCTATGACTGCAACTGACTCTCCCTCAATAATGGCAATCTGTTCTCTGTAGATCCACGTTGTATCCCCAGATTCATAAAGTTGATACGAGTTTGAGGGCAGGGTAAACGGAAGAGAAGTAGAGGCCTCAATTGGGCAGGCTAACTGCAACGCCCCAGGTAGATGTTCGATTTAACCGATATCTGGCAATATATGGGCTTAGAGAACCGAGAACTATCTATGCGAACGCTCCGTTTACCCTCAGGACAGCTGATACCGGTGCTGGGGTTGGGAACCTGGAAAATGGGTGAGTCGGCTCGATTTCGCCAGGAGGAGGTTGCTGCTTTGCGTCACGGTCTGGATTTGGGGATGACCTTAATCGATACCGCTGAAATGTATGGTCAAGGCGAAGCTGAAACAGTCATTGCGGAAGCGATTGCCGGTCGTCGTTCCGACGTTTTCTTAGTTAGCAAGGTCTATCCTCACAACGCCACACACGAACGTGCGATCGCAGCCTGTGAGCGCTCTCTGCAAAGGCTCCAGACCGACTATTTAGACTTGTATCTGCTCCACTGGCGCGGCTCGGTGCCCCTCAGCGAAACCTTGGAAGCCTTCGAAACGCTGAAACAGGCAGGCAAGATTCGAGCTTTTGGGGTGAGTAACTTTGATGTGAAGGATCTGGAAAAGGCTACTGCCCTGCCAGGGGGCGACGCGATCGCAACCAACCAGGTGCTCTACAACCTGATGCGCCGGGGCATCGAGTGGGATTTATTGCCCTGGTGCCGCCAGCGACAGATCCCTGTCATGGCTTACTCTCCAGTAGAACAAGGACGACTGCTCAAGCACCGACCCCTGCAGGCGCTGGCGCAGCAAAAGGGCGTGAGTGCGGCTCAACTTGCGATCGCATGGCTACTGCACCAAGACAATGTGATTGTTATTCCTAAAGCGAGCAGCCTGGCTCACGTCGAGGAGAACCAGGCTGCCCTGAAAATACAGCTCAGCCCTGAGGATCTAGCGGCGCTAGATGAGGCTTTTCCCCCACCCGCTCAGCCCATCGCCCTGGAGATGCTGTAGGCGTTTAGTCGTTATCCCAGGTTTCGGGCAGGAGCAGATCGCCAATGCGATCTCGCAAAAGGTAGTCATTATCCTCCAATTCTTGCTGAAAATTAGGCCAGTCGCAGGCTGGGATGTAGCGGTAGAGGGTGTAGATTGGCTGGCGGCGATTAACCACGCCCCGCTGCACTAGCTCTCGAACTTCGTCTTGAATAAAACCAAGCGTGTAGCGCATAGTCAGATTTTACGAAGGGTGTTTTGGGCCTTGCCCCTCTCATGATGGCGCTGATAGCAGTAGCATCAAGCCATCAACAAACGCAGGAGCGAGTTTTGAGATCAAATTTGTAGCCGTGAGGCAGAATGTGCAGCTTGACGCCACAGAGGGCTAGCGGCTCATCTCTGAGCAGTTCATCCACGTTGTTGTGGGTCACGTTAGCCATGTCAACAATGGTGACTGCGCCTTCGCCGATGACCTCCAGCTCGCTGCCGTTGACTGCGATCGCAGTATTTTCATCAATGCCAAAGCCGATTACAACGGGCTGTTGAGCCGCAGCCGATAGCAACCGCCCCAACCGGCCTCGCTGGGCAAAGTGCTGGTCGATCACAACGCCAGGCAAGAAACCCATACCGCGGTCCATATTCACCACGTCTGGTCGCGGGCTGGTTTCTGCTTCTCCCTCAACAATCATCATGTCCGGCATCATTGCAGCCCCAGCACTGGTGCCAGCAATAACAATGCCCTCAGCAAACCGCCGATGCAGCATGGCATCGAGTTCGGTGTCTTTGATCAACTCCGTAATTCGGGCCTGATTACCTCCAGTAAAAAAGACTCCCGTGGCCTGCTGCACAGCCTCTAGAGCGCTTTGACTGCGGGCATCGTCGGGGTGGGCTGTATCAACCACCTCTACCCGTTCCACGCCCAGCCGCTCGAAAATGTTGATATACTGCTCACCCACCTCGCCGGGCAAGCCTGTCGCCACCGTCATAACAGCAATACGGGCCTGTACACCCCCTGCCCGCCGCACAAATTCCCGCAGAATTTTGCACTCCCCTTCTTTGTCCTCTGCCCCGCCAATAATTACCAGTTGGCCATGGGTTTCAGGCAGGGCAATATTCTCCGGTGCAGCTTCACTTTCAACCGTTTGGGTTTGCTCAGGAGCCATTGATTTTTAACCAATTGTGTTATCTGTTTTACTAAAACACAAGAAATTTGAAAACTGGAAGAATCCAACGGTAGATTTTGATACAAAATAGCACCTTAAGGTCAGGCACAAATCAGTTAAAAAACGCCTTACTTGAGAGGTATTTAAGGTCAGCTAACAGAGGTAGCTTGTGTTGAGTTACTTAACCTTCAAATTGGCTAGCACAAATTTCCTTTTGCTGGCTTTATCGCATTCCTAATCTGCTTCGGTACAGCTTGATCGATTTTTTTTGCACCTTTGACAAAGTTATGGTGTACTCCCAGTTCGACAGAAAAGCTGCTTCAGTGTGAGATTTCTCTAAAGTCCCTTCGGTAACTCCTGGTAGGAAAGACCCGCTCAGGAAGGGTCGGCTTCAAACAGCTCTCCAAATAGCTCTCTTACCTTGTCTTTAGCGTCTTCTAAGGCTGCTTGTCCGTTGGCAGTGGCCCGATAAAACTTACGCTTTTGTCTGCCAGAGCGCTCCTCGAACGAGTAGAGATAGCCTTTTCGCTCCAGGCTATGCAGGATGGGATAGAGAGTGCCGGGGCTGAGCTTATATCCGTGGCGGCCTAACTCTTCAATAATCCCCAGGCCAAAGATGGGTTCACGAACGGCATGGTGAAGAATATGCAGCCGGATCAGCCCCGAATAAAAATCCCTGTCGCCCATCCTGCCCCACTCAAATAGATATTCAGATAGCCAGTAACAGATACCAGACGCGGCTAGCAAACTCGCTCAACTCACACGTCTGCCCAGATTGCCCAATCATTCTATCTGGCATTCCATCTGACTTAGCTGCCCTCCGATGACGTGGGCTAATGAGTCCAGTAAATTAGGGGCTGCTTACTCCCTCGTCACGCTCTCTAGAGGGCCTTCGTGATGGCGGTCCTGCCATTCGGTATCAAAGCTTTGGGAACTTTTGAAATACAAAGACTGTTGAGGGATGCCGATGGCTAAACCTTCCTGCTCCAACACATGGGCTAGGCGGCGGCGAAACTCTCGGGCCACTTTCCACTGCTGTAGTGGCAGTGTCTTAATCCAGACTCGAATGAGAAGGCCTGTATGGTCTACTTCATCAATGCCAAGCACCTCTGGCGGCTCAGGCATTTTGGCCCGCCATGCTGGATCGGCGTAGATCTCCTGAGACAGGCTGCGAATTACAGCCAGGGCGTGATCCGGGTTAGTGCCGTAGGCTAAGTCAATTGACAAATCGACTCGGGACCAGTCTTTGGAGAGGTTGCGGACAATGGCAATGGCGCTGTTGGGCACCGTGATGAGCTGCCCTTCACTGTCTCGCAGCTGAGTGATGCGCAGGTTCATGTTCTCTACAAAGCCCGAGACTTCCCCCAAGTTAATCACATCGCCTACAGCATACTGATCCTCAAATAGAATCAGGGCTCCGTTGATCATGTCTTTGACCAAGCTTTGAGCGGCAAAGGAAATTGCCAAACCGATAATTCCGGCCCCGGCTAGCAGCGGCACGAGGTCAACCCCAACGACCGACAACGCTGCCAAAATACCAATCACCAACCAGATCACCCCAGCCCCACTTTTAAGCACTCTAGAAAAGGTAGAAATCCGGAGAGAAATGCGCTGATAAGCTTCTGGATCGATCTGGTTCCTACGGGCAAATGCTCCGGTAAAGCGGTCAATCAGAATATCGCTAAATCGAATTAGCAAATAAACTGCCATACCAATGAGGAGAATCTGCAGAGGCGCGGAAAATAGGAAGGGCTGAAGCCATCGGGTGTAGGGAAACAAGCCCAGCACAATAAATAGAGCAGCTGCAAACAGGCTGAATTGAGCAATCTGCAGCAGTCGGGTTCTCAAATCAATGAGGTTTTGGTAATGCCGTTTGAGGCCTCCTCTTCTTAGATCCATCGGATCAGAGAGAGGTTCCCGGACAATGTCTGCAGGCGTGCTTGTATCGGGAGGGTTTTCTATTTCTAGCTGTTTTTTCCTGGCCTGAAACAGGCCCTGCCAGTAGGCAATAATCCAGCCACAAATTAGCGTTACCAAGATAATTGCTGAGGCAATTAAGGCCTGACGAGTTAGAAACTCAGGCTGCCGTTCCTGGCGAGCTCTAATCAGGGACTGACGAATTATTCCAGTGAGCTGATTAGCCCATCGCTCAGGCTCTTGCACCTGTAGCTGGGCATCAAGGGTAGTCACGGTCATCAAGTACTGATCGTTAATAGTAATGACCGGAAGCCTACTGCTCTCGTCTATTTCTGATCGGACCTCAAGTTCGTCTGGATCGAACTCGCTGTTAGCAACTTGAACAAGCGTTCTTTCAATGCCTTGAATCCGCTCCTCAATCGGGGTTGTTGCACCAAGCTGACCCGCTTGACCGAGGGCTGGAGCTGCGATCGCAAACAAGCTGCGGCCATCTAAACGGACTTCACCTGTCAATATTGCCTGATCGTCGAAGGCAGCATCGGCTAGAAAGCCAGCAGACTGAGCTACATTTGGAGGCAGGCTGGGCACTTGTCCCCAACTGGGCAGAGTCAGCAATCCTGACAGCAATATTGAGCTAATGATCCCAAAAACTAGGCCAATTGCTCTGTAGCGGATTTTTCGAGGATTAATTTTAGATTGGGGAAACTTCATTGTTTCACCTCAGACAACACAACTGGCTTTATAGCTGCCGTTAATTGAGTGCAGCACTCTCGGTTTCATCCGTTTTGTCAAAACAGAACGGCTCAAGTCGATCAGAGCCAGGTGCTTTTCCTCAATGACAGCAGCTATAAATCCCTCCTAAACTGGCAAAAACAAGATAGATTCCCCTCTGTCGATAGGAATGAGCAGAGAAGACAAAGCTCATCCTAAGGGTCTATCCGTAGTTACCCGGAGGTTCTCCCAAAATTCACGTAGAGTCCCGTGGAACAACGGGTTTAACATTCTGGTGGGTCTTTCACAATGGGCATATCACTCATTGGGGCGGGGGCCACCCACCAGCGCATGAAGACCAAAGCACCCTACGATGCCAAAATGCTAGAGCTGCTGCTAACCTACCGCCAAACCCCCTCTACTAAGATCTGGGATCAGCTGGTAAGGCTCAATAGCGGGCTAGTTCGCAAGGTAGTCTGTCGCCTTTGCCAAGACTACAGCAATGCTTGGCAAGCGCTTGAGGAAGCCGGTTTCCAGGGACTCACGACGGCTCTCGAAGCCTTTGACCCAAAGCAAAAAACTGAGTTTAGCGTTTTTGCCATTCCCTATATCCAGGCTGCTGTGGTTGCCGGACTTAGTCAGCACTCACTAGATCCCAAGCGCTGCGCTAGCCTGGGCAAGTGGGGAATTCAGCGCTCAGCTTCACTGACTTAACCATTACCTTAGAAGGGGTGGTTTTGGTTAGATGCGATCGCACTCCTGACCGAAACCGCTGCCTCAAAAACGACTTTGCAAGATCTCAGCATAGGGTTTAAGATCTCCATTCAAATCTTGCCCGCTCCAAAATCTAGAACGACCCAAACTCCCATATTGGTAACCCTAAAACGCTAACTATGAAGCGTAGACTCTTTAATCAGATTGGCCTTTGTTCAATTGCAGCTGGTGTTGTCGGTGGCAGTGCTTTAACTGGGCGCATCAGTGCGGCCAAAGCCAACAGCCTTGCCTCCGCTCCAGATCAACCTCCACTAGACATCACGGTTTATCGCGACCCTACCTGCGGCTGCTGTCACCAGTGGATTGAGTACCTCGAAACCCAGGGCTTGCAAGTCACTGACCAGCTTCACGAAGACATGGCGACCCTCAAGCAGCAGTACGGGATTCCCGCTGATCTGACCTCCTGCCATACTGCTAAAGTGGAAGGGTATGTGATTGAGGGCCATGTCCCGGCAGACGATATTCGGCGGCTAGTTGCCGAACGACCAGAAGTAGTGGGGATTGCCGTACCCGGAATGCCCGTAGGATCCCCTGGAATGGAATCTGGCAACCGTCGTGATGCCTTTTCGGTCGTTTCCTTTAATCAGGCTGGGCAAACTGCTATCTTCAATCACTACACTTAAATCCCTTTAATCACATCGGTTTCACCACAGTCTTAAGCCCCGACAGCCTAAATTTTCTAGCTTCGCTCCTAGCTTTGCCAAGAAACAGGGCCTTTGGCGTTATGAGGTCCTGATTTGAAAACTCCGAGCAGACTAAAGTTTGGCGCAAAAACTCTAAACGAATGTGAAAAATAATAAAATAGTATAACGATGTTCAGTGTGACAGAGGTTCGATGGCGCTGGTTGCGTGGCTAGCGTCTTTAAACCTGTGAGTAACGCTTGAAGGTGGTCACCAACGGTTTGTCGAAATTCATCCAAAAGAGCAGATATGAAAGACCTCACTCGCTATCGCAATATTGGCATCTTCGCTCACGTAGACGCGGGCAAGACCACCACAACTGAGAGAATCCTGAAGCTAACCGGCAAGATCCACAAGATCGGTGAGGTTCACGAAGGTGCAGCCACAACCGACTTTATGGAGCAGGAGCAAGAGCGGGGTATTACAATTCAGTCCGCTGCTACTTCCTGTTTCTGGAACGACCACCAGCTGAACATCATCGATACCCCTGGTCACGTTGACTTCACGATTGAGGTCTACCGCTCCCTGAAGGTGCTCGATGGCGGCATCGGCGTGTTCTGCGGCTCAGGTGGTGTAGAGCCCCAATCTGAAACTAACTGGCGCTATGCCAACGACTCTAAAGTTGCCCGCGTTATCTATATCAACAAGCTAGACCGTACCGGGGCCGACTTCTATCGCGTGGTCAAGCAGGTTGAAACCGTACTAGCAGCTAAGCCGCTAGTGATGGTGCTGCCGATTGGGGTGGAAGAGCAGTTTTCTGGTGTTGTTGACCTACTGACCCGTAAGGCTTGGGTGTGGGACAACTCTGGCGACCCCATGAACTACGAGATCAAAGACGTGCCCGCCGACATGGTGGACGATGTCGAGTCTTACCGCGAGGCGCTGATTGAACTGGCGGTCGAGCAAGACGACACCATGATGGAGAAGTACCTGGAAGGGGAAGAGCTGACCATTGACGAGATCAAGGCCTGCATCCGCAAGGGCACCATTGATCTGGCCTTTTTCCCGACCTACTGCGGCTCCTCGTTTAAGAACAAGGGCGTGCAGCTTGTTCTCGATGCGGTTGTGGACTATCTGCCCAACCCCACCGAAGTCAAGCCTCAGCCTGAGGTAGACCTAGAGGGCCATGAGACCGGCACCTTTGCCTACGTTGATCCTGAAAAGCCTCTGCGGGCTTTGGCGTTCAAAATTATGGACGACCGCTTTGGGGCGCTCACCTTCACTCGCCTGTACTCTGGCAAGCTGTCTAAGGGTGACACCATCCTCAATACCGCTACTGGCAAGACTGAGCGGGTCAGCCGTCTGGTAGAGATGCACGCCAACTCTCGTGAAGAGATTGACTCGGCGCAGGCAGGCGACATCATCGCCATTGTCGGTATGAAGAACGTCCAGACGGGGCACACCCTCTGCGATCCCAAAAATCCGGCGACTCTAGAGCCGATGGTCTTCCCCGATCCGGTGATCTCCATTGCAGTCAAGCCCAAGACCAAGGGCGGAGACGAGAAGATGGGTATGGCCCTGAGCAAAATGGTTCAGGAAGATCCTTCCTTCCACGTCGAAACTGATGAGGAGAGCGGCGAAACCATCCTTAAGGGAATGGGTGAACTGCACCTGGATATTAAGGTGGACATCCTCAAGCGTACCCACGGGGTTGAGGTAGAAGTCGGCAAGCCTCAGGTGGCCTACCGCGAGTCGGTTACCAAGCGCCTCGAAGACAGCTACACCCACAAGAAGCAGTCGGGTGGTTCGGGCCAGTACGGCAAGATCGACTACATCATCGAGCCAGGCGAACCCGGCAGCGGCTTCCAGTTTGAAACGAAGGTGACGGGCGGTACCGTACCTCGTGAATTCTGGCCTGCTGTGCAGAAGGGCTTTGAGGCCAGCATCGACAAGGGTGTACTGGCTGGCTTCCCCTGTGTGGATCTGAAGATCACGCTGACGGATGGCGGTTACCACCCGGTTGACTCGTCTGCGATCGCATTCGAAATCGCGGCCAGAGCTGCCTACCGGCAAACGCTGCCCAAGGCGGGTCCGCAGCTGCTAGAGCCGATCATGAATGTGGACGTGTTCACGCCTGATGACTACATGGGAGATGTCATTGGCGACCTTAACCGTCGCCGGGGCATGATCAAGTCCCAGGAAACCGGCCCAATGGGCGCTCGCATCAAGGCAGATGTGCCTCTAAGTGAGATGTTTGGCTACATTGGCGATCTGCGAACCATGACCTCGGGTCGGGGCCAGTTCTCGATGTCCTTCTCTCATTACGCTCCCTGCCCCTCCAATGTGGCAGAAGAGGTGATCAAGGAGGCCAAGGAGCGCCAGGCGGCTGCGTAGCGTCGGGTAGGCCACTCACTGCAATTGCCGCAGATTTGTGCTGCGGCAATTGCGTTAGTCCGATTGATGCCCTAATCTTTGGTCTTCTGAGCAAAGCTACAAATAAGCTCTGCGGGAGTACCCTCACGGTTCCTGACCGGTCATACTGCGGTCAGGAACTTGTTTTTTAGGGCTACTGTACAGCCTTATTCATCCTCTAGCCATTGTCATGGAGTCGAATCAGCGCACAGAAATCATCCTCAACCAACCCAACGCTAGCTTGGGACACGTGTCTCTAGACTGGAGCCCTCAGCCGGGGGCTTACCTGGAGGTTGAAGGGCAGACCTATCTGGTGCTGGAACGGCGGCACCGCTATCATCTCAAGTCGGGCCGCTATGAGCTGCACCAAACAACGCTTTACGTTCAAAGGTCTGACGTGCCCGAAGAGAAAAGTTTACTAGACGGGCAGTGGGTGATTGGCGATATTACCTGCCTCTACAATGCTCGATCAGAGCTGCTGCGCTGTGCTGTGAATCCTCAGGGGCCTTGCGATCGCTGCTCTCACCATCGGCCTCTAAATAACTCTGATTAACCAAAGACCTCTGGGTTCTTCAAGAATCCAGGGGTCTTTAAACGCTGCCTCTAAACGATCCCCTCCGCCCAAATCACTGCCTGCTCAAGCTGCGCCTGTGAGGGCTGCCACCGATAGCGCCCCAGGTCAACTTTGCCCTCTGGGTTAAACTCAAGACCCTCGTCTTCTAACAGGGCCTGCTGCACGTAGTCTGACCCGTTGCGCAGGGGCGAGCGAGAAACCTCCCCCTTGGCGTTGATCACCCGATGCCAGGGAATGTCACCCATCTCCATATCAACCCGGTACAGGGCATAACCCACCAGCCGAGGCTTGCCAATTAACCCCGCTAGCTCTGCGACCTGCCCGTAGGTGGCGACTTGACCGTGGGGAATCTGGCGGACAACGGCGTAAATGCGCTCATAGATCAGCGACATGGCCCCTCAACGGACTAGGGCAGGCAGCGCAGCAACACCAGGGAATGGGCAGCGACCGGCACCCCCTGATCGGGCTGGTAAACTCTGCCGGGTTCAAAAAAGCCGGTAGTGTCTTTGGTATCTAAAATTTGCTGCCAGGCAGACTGAGCCAGCAGCGGAGAGATAATGAATTTTTCTAGCTCTGCCTGAGCGTTAAACAGCAGCAGGAAACTGTCGTCAACTACTCGCTCACCGCGAGGGTTTGGATCAGGGATCTCTTTGCCGTTGAGAAAAACTGCGATCGCTTTAGCTTCATCGTCGTGCCACTGCTGATCACTGATCTTGCTGCCGTCGGGGTTAAACCAGCCGATATCGCTCACCCCCGAACCGTGGATCTCGCGGCCCTGAAACCAGTGCCGACGGCAAAACACCGGATGCTGCTGCCGGAAGTGGATTAGTCTGCGGGTAAACTCCAGCAGCTCTGGCTGCCCCCCCTCCCAGTGAAACCACGACAGATCATTGTCCTGACAGTAAGTATTGTTGTTGCCTTTCTGAGTACGGCCCCTCTCATCGCCACCTAGCAGCATCGGCACGCCCTGGGAAAGCATTAGCGTAGTCAGAAAGTTGCGCTGCTGCTGCGATCGCAACCTGAGGATGTCAGGGTCGTCAGTTTCTCCTTCTGCGCCACAGTTCCAAGAGCGGTTGTGGCTGTCGCCATCCTGGTTATTCTCGCCGTTAGCCAGATTGTGCTTCTCGTTGTAGCTGACTAGATCGCGCAGAGTAAACCCATCGTGGCAAGTGACAAAGTTGACGCTAGCGTGGGGCCGCTTACCGTTGGCTTGGTAAAGGTCGGAGCTGCCGGTTAGGCGGTAGGCAAACTCGCCCAGAGAGCAGTTGTGGTCACGCCAAAAATCTCGGATGGAATCACGGTACTTGCCGTTCCACTCAGACCACAGCAGCGGAAAGTTGCCCACCTGATAGCCGCCCTCACCCAAGTCCCACGGCTCAGCAATGAGCTTGGTAGTTGAGAGTATCGGGTCTTGGTGGATGATGTCAAAAAAAGCTGCCAGGGTATCGACTTCGTATAGCTCGCGCGCTAATGCAGCAGCTAGATCAAAGCGGAACCCGTCTACATGCATTTCCTGGACCCAGTAGCGCAGGCTGTCCATGATCAGCTTGAGTACTTGGGGATGGCCGACGTTGAGCGAGTTGCCGCAGCCGGTAAAGTCCATGTAGTACCGGGGCGTCTCCTCCACCTGGCGGTAATAGGCCGTATTATCAATACCCCGGAACGATAGGGTAGGCCCCAGGTGGTTGCCCTCACCCGTATGGTTGTAGACCACATCTAAAATCACCTCCATACCCGCAGCATGGAGCGCCTTAACCATCTGCTTAAACTCCTGCACTTGCCCTCCCTGCTCCCCAGCAGCACTGTAGCCGGAGTAGGGAGCAAAATAAGCCAGGGAGTCATAACCCCAGTAATTCCGTAGCCCTGCTCCCGCTAGGTGCCCTGGAAATGCATTGAAGTGGTGCACCGGCAAAAGCTCAACCGCTGTAACGCCGAGCGACTTTAGATACTCAATCGCCGCCGGATGGCCTAGCCCAGCGTAGGTGCCCCGCAGCGCTTCTGGCACGCCGGGATGGCGCTGGGTAAAGCCTTTGACATGAGTTTCGTAAATGACGGTTTTGTGCCAGGGCGTATCGAGGGGCGCATCGCCTTCCCAGTCGAAGGCTGGGTCTACCACGACGCACTTCGGGATGGAGTCAGCATCGTCTTCGGCTGAGAATAGCAAGTCGGCATCAATGCTGGCTGGAGCATCGAGGGGGTAGCTAAAAATCGCCTTGTCGTGTCGGATGTCGCCTGCGATCGCATAGGCATAGGGGTCAATCATCAGCTTGTGGGGGTTAAACCGCTGACCCTCCTCAGGGGCAAAGGGGCCATGAACCCGGTAGCCGTACTGCTGACCGGGCTTAACCTGCGGCAGGTAGCCATGCCACACATAATTCTCCACCTCTGCTTCTGGCAGCGGGATGCGGGTCTCTCGCCCTGCTTCATCAAACAGACAAAGGTCCACCGCCGTGGCATTTTCAGAGAACAGCGCGAAGTTTGTACCGCTGCCGTCCCAGGTCGCTCCTAGGGGATAGGGTTTACCGGGCCAGACGGTTAGTTCCATCGGGAGTCTCCTCATCTATAAACGGCAGGGGCGTTCTTAATATTATGTAACGATGATTGAAGATTAACAGACTGACGTCGCTGTGAGCGACCCCCAAGTGACGCCGGATCCCCTTGTGACACTGTTTCCCGTCTATATGAGCGAACGGTGACACACGGCTATGAGGAGAATCTGGGTAAGGAGCCATGTCCAAGGTCGAGCTTGAAACTTATGCGACTACGGAATCTTTTTACAGCTTTTACGGTTGTAGGCAAAAGCTTTGTCAGAACTTGATACAGATCGCTCTTGAACAACCGAGAATATAAGCAGTTAAAAGCAGCAAGAAAGCCGATTCACCTGAACCCACCCTCTTGATAGCAAGCCACAAACAATTTAGTTTAATCAACAGTATCTCTAGGGCAAAATCCTAAGCAGAGAAAAATGTGATTTGGGTCACTATTAGAGCCCAGATCTATCACTAAAAAACGCTGGGGGCGTCACCAGGAAACACTTGCTTCACTTCCTAAGATAGTGACAGGCGAGACTTCCTGTTAAACGATGACGAAACCCTGCGATAAGCCTTTAAAGCAAAACCCGTTTGTCACCTACCGCGACCCTGAAACTGGGAGGTGGTGCGTGGTAAAGTCTCCGATCTAAGACCTCCGCAAACCGATTCGTCTGACACGCTTCCGTCAGAGGTCGTTGCAGGTTCCCTAGAAGGAACAGCGGTGGGCATTCCAGTGTGACAGCCTATGCCAATGGCTGCCACAATGACGGTA
Organism: Pseudanabaena sp. FACHB-2040; assembly: GCF_014696715.1. Classification (NCBI taxonomy): domain Bacteria; kingdom Bacillati; phylum Cyanobacteriota; class Cyanophyceae; order Pseudanabaenales; family Pseudanabaenaceae; genus Pseudanabaena; species Pseudanabaena sp. FACHB-2040. The sequence continues at coordinate 14,132 of NZ_JACJQO010000002.1, read as the reverse complement.
GTCTATGGATCTTTTGGATTTTCCAAGGCTGCTCCTTTAGGTGCCCCCAAGATATGCGATCGCTCTATCCCCCCATCAGCCCTTACCGCACTGGTTTTCTTCCCGTCTCCCGCCTCCACACCCTCTACTTCGAAGAATCTGGTAACCCCCAAGGCCAGCCGGTGGTGTTTCTCCACGGGGGGCCTGGGGGCGGCACTATTCCCCTCTATCGGCAGTTTTTTGACCCGCAGAGATGGCGGATTGTGCTATTTGATCAGCGGGGCTGCGGCCTTAGTCGCCCTCACGCTGAACTGGAAGAAAACACTACCTGGGACCTGGTGGAGGATATTGAAAAGCTGCGATCGCACCTCAATATCGAGCGCTGGACTGTTTTTGGCGGCAGCTGGGGCAGCACGCTGGCGCTGGCCTATAGCCAGACCTACCCCGATCGCTGTCAGGGGCTCATTCTGCGCGGCATCTTCACCCTGCGGCAAAAGGAAATTCAGTGGTTTTACCAAGAAGGGGCCAGCTACCTCTTTCCCGACGCCTGGGAACGCTACCTAGAGCCCATTCCCTCCGAGGAACGGCACGACCTGGTCAAAGCCTACTATCAGCGCCTTACCAGTCCTGATCGGGCAACCCGCCTTCAGGCTGCCCGCGCCTGGTCTGTCTGGGAGGCCAGCACCAGCAAACTTATTCCAGACACCGATCTAATCGAGCGCTTTGGCAGTGATGATTTTGCGGTGGCTTTTGCTCGAATCGAGTGCCACTACTTTATTCACCAAGGCTTTTTCGAGCCCGACTACCAGCTTCTCAAAAATGTAGAGCCGATTCGCCATATTCCTGGCGTTATCGTTCAGGGTCGCTACGATGTTGTCTGCCCCGCGATCACCGCTTGGGAGCTGCACCGTGCCTGGCCTGAAGCCGAGTTTATCCTGGTTCCCGATGCTGGTCACTCTGCCACTGAGCCTGGGATTGTTCATGAGCTAGTTGAGGCGACGGATCGGTTTGTGGGTCGGTTTAGGTGAAGAATGAAAGGCACTGTAGGTTGGCGTCAAGCGTAGCGCGACCCAACAAGGCAGAGGACAGAAGGTAAGGGGTGCTTTCGCAATTTTTAGAAGCGCAAGTAGTGTATCAAATGTGCCATCCAATCGGGCGGCACATGTAGCCGCTGCTGAAACTCGGCAGCGTTTTGAAAGGGGCCTCGCCAGTTGCGATCGTAGATAATGGCTCGGGCCGTCTGCGGATCTATTCGGGGAACCTGACAAAGATCGTCTACCGTGGCTTGATTCACCCTCACTGGCACCAGACCAGCTGCTTCGGCTGGGTCGTAGTAGCGAAAATCTAGCACCGGCAAAAGCGGTGTGAGCGCTGCTGGAGGCATCCCTAGTGCAGCGGCTACATCCTCTAAGCAGTGAAATGCAACTCCCGCGTGACTCAGGCTTACTAGCGATCGCGCCTGGTGAATCGACAGTCCTGGCAGCCGCAGCCAGTCGTCCACCGTGGCTCGGTTCACGTCTAGACAAAACCCTAGCTCGGCTGCCAGCTTCACCTCTTGGTAAGACTGCAGGCGGCAATAGGGGTCTGACTGCAGCCGCTGGCGCAGCGGATTAAGTTGCCCCCTGAGCTTGATGAAGGGGCTCTTGGGCTGGTCTAGCGACATTTATCTAACCTACTCTCTAGGCCACTTCTAACCTACCGCTAACCCACCTGATCTAGCAGGACGCGCCGCTTTTGCTCAAACTCATGCTCTGAGATCAGCCCTTCCTGGCGCAGCTGATCGAGTTCCCGCAGGGCGGTTGCGATCGCACTGACCTGTTCGGCCTTATCTGGTATTGCGATCGTCTCAGTACCGCCGAAGCGAGCTTTAAAGCCCGCTTCATTTTGGCTCAGGTACCAAAATCCCTCAATCGCACAGGCAATTCTGGGAATCTGGGTCCAACCCAGTAGAAGATAAGCAATACCCCAAAGGGGCTGCCCCATATAAAACTTATGCAGCCCAGATAGCGGCAGAGCTCCTGGCATCAACGCCCCGAGCAAGGCTAGAGAAGCTGCCACACGCCGATTTCGCAACCGACTTTCCATATCTATTTCAGCAACAACGCCTTAATCGGTCAGTATAAACCCCATGAACCAGAACAACACGGGAACCGGTGGAGCATAATTTTATTTAGGAAGTTCCTTAGGAAGTTCCTGCTGCTTTCCCAATTTTTAAGAAGACAGGATTATGGTGCTCAGACAGGAGATTTGCTAGAGTCTCCGTATAAACCCTGATGTCACTAATGTTTTTATACGCCTTTCTTGACCTCTGCCGAGCCTATGACTGAAACCGTCTTACCCCGACGCCCCTAAGTTAGTTCCCAAGTACCCTCATCTTTCCCTCTGGATGGCCCATCCCTCCTTTTCCCAAGACTGGCTCCGCTTTTCTGATCCCTACGCTGTTCTGGGGGTTTCCCTTGCGGCAGATGATCGCCGTATTCTCAAGCGCTACCGGCAAGTTGCTAAACTGCTGCACCCCGATGTTCAGGCTAGCCAAGAGACTGGGATCAATGAATTTGCCGGTCAAGTACTGGCTCGGTTGGTCAACCCTGCCTACCAGCGGCTCAAAAGCGACAAAGGCCGCAACGAGGTTTTGGCAACCCTCCGATTCAAGGTACGACGATTGGCCCGAGAGGACGCTTTAAAGGCTACCTGTGAGGCTGCCCAAAAGCTGCTGCAGCTTCCCGAACCTGAGATCGAAATCTACTACGAGCAGGCCCTATTAGACCTCAGCACCAACCAGTACGACAGTTCTGAAACATTTGAAACCCTTACCCGGCAGATCAGTGAGCTTAATCTCGTCTATCTGCGCCGCAAGATGGGTGAGCCGGTCATTCGGGAAAAACGGAGCGGACTGGTTGCTGCCTCTAGCGTAAATACCACGGCTGTTGCGCCTACTGCCCCAACCAACGACGGTGCGAGCCCTAACTACGCGGAACGCCATTCCAAGCGAGCCCAGGAGTACCTGAAAAACCGCAATTTCTCAGCGGCCATCCAAGAGCTTAAAGATGCAGTCAAAATCGATCCCCAAAACAGTTCGTATCACTGTCTTTTGGGACAAGCCTATCTGCTCAGCCAGCTTTCCGGCATGGCCAAAGTCCACTTCAAGCAGGCGCTCAAGCTCAATCCCAAGAATGAAGTTGCTCTAAAATACGCGCGTCAACTGCAGATTGACGACTCTCAGTTCAGCAGACCGGCCTCTGCTGCTCAGCCCCCCAAAAATGAGAAGCGGTGGAGACTGTTTGGCGGTCTTTTTTCCAAACGGTAACCCAAATTAAAAGTAGGGTTTTCTCTCCTTGGCCAAAGGCTCTGAAATCAATACGCTAGTAGATACAGAGCGACTAATTGAGTTAAAAACCTAAAAGAGAAATGGGATTTTTTGATTCTGAGCTAGTTCAAAGAGAAGCTATGCAGCTGTTTCAGGACTACCAGTCGCTGACGCAGCTAGGAAGCGGCTATGGCAAATTTGACCGAGAGGGAAAAAAGCTGTTTATTGAGCAGATGGAATCGGTTATGGACCGTTATCGCATCTTCATGAAGCGATTTGAACTGTCTGAAGATTTTTCGGCTCAAATGACTGTAGAACAGCTCAAAACTCAACTCGGCCAGTTTGGTATGACTCCGGACAAAATGTTTGAGCAAATGAATCAAACCCTAGAGCGCATGAAAGCCGAAATCGACTCCTAGGGTTTGATAAATCGCTAGGGTTTGATGACCTTTAGGGCCTGACGAAATCTGAGGGAGGGCGGAACCCTTCTACGGGCTCGTCGGCCAAGGCTTGCTGCATGAAATCACGCCACACGGGAGCTACGTAGCCACCGCCTGTAGCCCCTACTCCTAACGGGCTATAGTTATCATTGCCGACCCAAATTGCCGTTGCTAACTGCGGCACGTACCCAACAAACCAGATATCTCGCTGAGCATCGGTGGTACCAGTTTTACCAGCAGCAGGCCGGCCGATCTGAGCGGCCGTCCCAGTGCCTCGGGTAACGACACCCTGGAGAACATCATTGAGTGCTGCTGCTGCCCACGGATCGAGCACTAGCTGAGGTCGAGGGGTGTTGTCTAGAATGACGTTGCCGCTGCTGTCGGTGACTTGCACGATGAAGGTGGGTGGCGAGTGCCAACCATTGCTAGCAAACGTTGCATAGGCCCCAGCCATCTCCATAGGCGTTAGATCGACCGCGCCCAGCGGTAGAGAAATGACGGGCTCCATAGGGCTCTTGATGCCCAAAGTGCGGCAGAGTTCGATAATCTGATTGATACCAACGGCCTGCCCCAGCCGAATAGCCGGAACGTTGCGGGAGACTTCTAGGGCACGACGAATGGGGATATTCCCCATGAAGGTGCTGTCGTAGTTCTTGGGGCTGTAGTATTCGTAGCCATCGGGGTAGCTGACGGGGGTATCGGCAATGAGGCTGTCGGGCGTGTAACGGCCTGAGGCAAACCCGGCATAGTAGACAAAGGGCTTGAAGGCTGACCCCGGCTGCCGATGGGCTTGAATAGCGCGGTTGAACTGGCTGGTGGTGTGATCTACACCGCCGACCATAGCTTTGACAAAGTGGGTGCGCGGATCAACCGCCACTAGCGCCATTTGATCGGCATAGAGGCCCCGCTGGCGCAAAGCCGCATGGTTGCGACTGACCGTTTCTTCAGCGATACGCTGTAGGTTTAGGTCAACTGTCGTCTGCACCCGCATGCCGCCCTTGAGCACCGACTCATTGCCAAATTTCTCTTTTAGCTCCTGCACAGCTGCCTCAGTGACGTAGGGCGCGATGCTGGAGCGGAAGGACTTAATTTCACCAATCATCAAGGGCTGATTGCGGGCTGCGGTTTCTTCTTCAGCCGTAATCCAGCCCAGCTGCCGCATGCGGCTGAGTACAGTGGCCTGCCGCTGCTTTGTAAACTCGTAGTTAACAAAGGGGCTGTAGTTTTCGGGGGCCTGAATCAGACCGGCCATCACCGCTGATTCGGCTAGATTGAGATCTTTGGCGGATTTATTGAAGTAGGTTTGGGCTGCCGTTTCTACTCCGTAGTTGTTGTGGCCCCAATACACCTGGTTTAGATACATTTCCAGGATTTCGTCTTTGGCAAAAATTTGCTCTAGACGTAGGGCCAGTACTGCCTCAGCCACCTTACGGCTAATGGCTCGCTCTGGGGTTAGAAACAGGTTTTTTACCAGCTGCATGGTGACGGTGGAACCCCCTTCGACGGTGGAGCCAGCCTGGAAGTTGGCGAGCACGGCCCGCCCGACGCTGCTGGGGTTGATGCCGTTATGGGAGTAGAAGTAGCTATCTTCGATGCCCAGCACTGCTCGCTTTAGGTGGGGAGAGATTTCGTTGAGGTCCACCACCTCGCGGTTGGCCTCGTCGTGCAGGCTGTAGAGCAGGGTGCCTTTGATGTCGTAGATGTAGCTGGTTTCGCTAGGGACGTAGTTACGCAGCACCCGCACATCTGGCAAGTTGCGAAAGCTGATGGCCAGTCCGACCAGTCCCCCAGCCACCACAGAACTGGCAATCATGGTGGTGCCCAGCAGGGTTGCAGCTGTAATCTGGCCGACATCCTGAATATATTTTAGAAGTTTAGGGGAGCGCCGGATGGGCTGAGGCTGCGATCGCGTTCGCCGAATGGTTGTTGACACGGTGTCTATCTAACTGCGGGTACTAAAGGGATTTGGGCCTAGGGTCTGTCGCAAGTTTTGCAATTATACGCCATCGACAAAAAAGCAACCCCTAGTCGTGAAAGTCCCGGAACAGACTTAATTTCAGTGGCCAAATTATAAATTTCACCGCTTTAGTTAGGGCTCCGGAAAGCAGGGGTCCAATACATTTTGTGGCTATGGTAGGGCCAATCTAGCCCATATGGCTATAGCTATGTGACACTGATCTGCCAGCCTGCACTTTTTGAGGCTACCCGTTTAGCAGAGTGCGATCGCACTTAGCCCACTCCCGCCGCTCTCACTGGTGGACTAGCAGCCTCCTTGACTCTCCACTGCTCTGGAGGGTTTAGCATGCCAGTGTGGCATCGGGATGGAATTATGGAAAGCACAATCTTTAAACTGCGAGGCATGAGCTGCGCCTCCTGTGCTAGGAGCGTCGAAGAGGCCATTCGTGCGGTTCCGGGCGTCAGCGAGTGCAGCGTTAACTTTGGTGCAGAGCAAGCATTAGTTGAGTACGACGCTAAAAAAACAAACGCAGAAGACATTCAAAACGCGGTTGAAGAAGCGGGGTATTCGGCCTTTTTCCTCCAAGACCAAGAGATGGTGACGGGGGAAACAGATGCTGAACAATCGGCGCGCTCAGCTGAGTTAAACAAGCTCAAGCGACGGCTGATTTTGGGCGCTGTGGTCACCAGCATTTTAGTGATTGGCGGGCTGCCGATGATGACCGGGCTGCCTTTGCCCTGGATTCCGGGGTGGCTGCATAATCCTTGGCTGCAGCTGGTGCTGACAATTCCGATTCAGTTTTGGAGCGGTGAATCGTTTTATACCGGAGCCTGGAAAGCCTTCAAGCGCCGCAGCGCGACGATGGATACGCTGGTTGCGTTGGGAACCAGTGCCGCCTTTTTTTATTCCCTACTGCCTACTTTTCTTCCAGATTTTTTTCTAGCTCAGGGGTTAGAGCCTGCCGTCTATTACGAAATTTCTGCGGTGGTGATCACCTTAATTTTGCTGGGGCGACTGCTGGAGAACCGGGCCAAGGGGCAGACCTCTGACGCCATTCGTAAGCTGATTGGGCTACAGGCTCGCACGGCTCGCATTATTCGATCGGGTCAGGAGTTGGAGGTGCCGATTGAATCGGTTCAGCTCAATGACATTGTGGTTGTTCGTCCGGGTGAAAAAATCCCGGTGGATGGCAGCATTGTCGAAGGGGGATCGACCATTGATGAATCGATGGTGACTGGAGAAAGTGTGCCGGTCAAAAAACGCCCCGGTGATGAAGTGATCGGAGCCACGATTAATAAAACTGGCAGCTTTAAATTTCGAGCAACCCGCGTGGGTAAAGATACCTTTTTGGCCCAGATCGTCAAGCTGGTGCAGCAGGCTCAAGGGTCTAAAGCCCCAATTCAAAAGCTAGCTGACCGAGTGACTGGTTGGTTTGTGCCGGCAGTGATTGGCATTGCGATCGCAACCTTCGTGATCTGGTACAACATCATGGGCAACGTGACGATGGCCCTAGTAACGACGGTCGGGGTGCTGATTATTGCCTGTCCCTGTGCCTTGGGTCTAGCGACCCCGACCTCCATCATGGTTGGAACGGGCAAAGGTGCAGAAAACGGCATCTTAATCAAAGGCGCAGACAGCCTAGAACTGGCTCACAAGATCCAAACAATTGTGCTGGATAAGACCGGCACAATTACCCAGGGCAAGCCAGTTGTCACCGACTATGTAACCGTCAACGGCACCGCCAGCGAACTGAAGTGGCTACAGCTGGCAGGTTCAGTTGAACGCAACTCTGAGCATCCCCTGGCGGAAGCCGTGGTGCAATATGCCCAGTCTCAGGAAGTGAGCCTGATCGAGGCCCAAGACTTTGAAGCGATCGCAGGTAGCGGTGTGCAGGGCGATGTGTCGGGCCACCGCGTGCAGATTGGCACTCAGCGCTGGATGGGAGAACTGGGGATAAACACAAGCGCTCTACAGCAACCGTGGAACCGATTAGAAGACCTAGGCCGAACCGTTATTTGGATTGCCGTAGACGGTCAGATAGAAGCCATCATGGGCATTGCCGATGCGGTTAAGCCTTCTTCACTGCAGGCAATTCGCACGCTGCAGCGGATGCATTTAGAAGTGGTGATGCTGACCGGCGACAACCGCCGCACAGCAGAAGTAATTGCCCGCGAAGTGGGCATTGGCCGGGTGATTGCCGAAGTGCGGCCCGACCAAAAAGCTGCCCAGATCGAGCACCTGCAGGCTGAGGGCCGGGTGGTGGCTATGGTAGGCGATGGCATTAACGATGCTCCGGCGCTGGCCCAAGCTGATGTGGGCATGGCTATTGGCACCGGCACCGATGTTGCCATTGCCGCCAGCGACATTACTTTGATCTCTGGTGACTTGCAGGGCATTGTTACAGCCATTCAGCTCTCTCGCGCCACCATGCAAAATATTCGGCAAAACCTGTTTTTTGCTTTTATTTACAACGTTGCTGGCATTCCGATTGCAGCCGGGATTCTCTATCCCATCTTTGGCTGGCTGCTCAGTCCGATTATTGCTGGAGCGGCGATGGCCTTTAGCTCGGTTTCTGTGGTGACCAATGCGCTGAGGCTGCGAAACTTTCGGCCTCGGCTGCAGGGGTAATGGCTGCGTAGCTCATTGCTCTTGAAGTCGGTCTTGCCCCATAACTAGGAGATACTCTTACGAAACGCAAACTTTTTATCGTCAGTACCCTTGCCAGTTTAGGTCTGCTCCTAGGACTGGCAAGCGGCACCCCAGCCCAAATGCCCCATCACGAAACGCAGCCTACTCCGGTTGAAGTAGGTGGCTTTCGCCGAATTGAGCAACCACTCTGGGCAAAAACCGCTGTGACAGTCGGAGGATTGGGGCTAATTGGGCTGGAGGTTTGGTGGTTTTTGCTGAGTCGGCCCAAGTCTCGCAAGGCGACTCCTGAGGATGACTCCTGATTTTCTATCGAGGCCAGGAAAGGCCGTTAGTGCAAAGTCTGGGAGTGCCCACCTCACGACTCCCATAGATGAAAAGGCAAATCATTATTTGAATCTTCTGCAAACTGCGATTTAGCCCAGGCAGATGAGATGTAAGCCGCTGACAGGATTTCTCGAGTCCTCAAGTTAACCGGCTAGCGATGTCTTCCGTGATATCTCGGGTGTTTTCCGGGGAACGCTAACGGCGTCTGTCTTTGTAAGTAGTGATTCAAAAGCCTATCTTCATGAAACTATTGCCAATTGCGTTGGGCTCAGCTCTGTTAGCCGGAATCGCCAGTACACCGCCTGCTGCGGCCTACGACTCCTTGTGTTATATGGTCGATGCTCAGGGTGGTGTGGTTGACCTGAGGACGATCTGCGGAACTCAAACGCCTTCAGCACCCCAAACGTCGCAGCCCGGCACCCCCTCAAATGAGGCTGCTCCCTCAAATAGCACCCTTCCATCTACTGGGACTGGAAGCGGTGAGAGCGGCATAACCATAGCCTCAGGCTTTGCAGATGGGTATTGTGATGCGCGGCGTGGAGGAAGATCCCACAATGACGCCATCCAAGAGGCCAGTATTGCTGCCTATAATGCTGCTCCAACAATTGCTCCGGGCAATCCAGCCGCCGCCTTGGATCAGCTCAGCCCTAATAACGGGCTGCAGTCTATTCAGGAGATGTGCCCTAACCTTTACACGCCCTAGCCCTAAGTTAGCCCCAATCGGGTAAGGCTAAGATTTGCGGCTTTAAAGGCCTTTTGCCTCCAAAACGTTGAAGGGTAAAGGGGGTGCGATCGCAATTCTACCGTGTTCCCTGAAAAGCAAAACTCTACTGAGTTTTATACATCAGCAAAAAATTCAGTTTGAATTTGCAGAAGATGACCAGCGTGTGACGCTCTAATAAAAATCAAAACCTTGTGGTCGTGTTTGGTCGGTTAGGCCGTACTCTGAGAAATTGCACTAAATAAAAGGATATTGGTGGCTAAACCTGCAATATCCTCATACACGTTTGCTCAGAAAGGATAAAATGCAAATTTTCTTCATTGATGACCCAGAAGGTCTTGTTAATTTAGTTCGAGTTCTCTCTGACGGTACTCGTGAGAACCGGGTAGAGATTATCAAGTCTCTCCCGTGCTTAGCCATTCAATTACCCTCAGTCAAATGGCTACAGCTTGATACCGACAGCCCAGTTAGTCTCGACTGGATTCGAGGAGCCTTCCCAGTAACTATTGAGGTAGTTGCAGAGGCAGAGGCGGAGGCAGAGGCAGAGTAGCCCAGTCTTGCCATTGCCACGAAGCGTTGTGGCAATGGTGTCAGAAAGCTCAGATTAGGGGCTCGGCAAGCTAACTCTGACTTACAGCTATTTTCGCTTATATTCACTACTCATCCACTCATACATGGATAACTCCGCCTCAGACGAGCAAGCCAAGGAAGATTACATTCAAGGAATGCTTGATGAGCACCGTAGGCTCAAAACCGAAAGCAACCTCCTGTCTAGCAAGGAGAGGCTCATCACCCAAAAGATTCAGAACTCCATGCCTGATCTGACGCCTAAAGAGGCCCAAGAGCAGGCGCGGCGGCTGCTTTGGATAATGTGTATCAATGACTGGGATGAGATTGCTCTTTAGCAGATTCGGATGGTCGGTTGATGTACACACTTAAAATCCCCCCTGCCAGCCTATCTAGGACAGCAGGGGGGATTAAAGCATCAGTGGAAGTGTTTAGCTCCCTACCTTCTCTTTAAACAGTTTTCCGGCGCTGAAGACAGGGACGGTGCTAGCTGGGATCTTCATCGCTTCGCCTGTTTTGGGGTTGCGGCCTTCGCGCTCTGCCCGAGCCCGAGGCTCAAACGTGCCGAAGCCCACCAGAGTTACCTTTTGCCCTTCGGCAACGGCTTCCACAACGGATTCGGTAAAGGCCGAGATTAGGGCATCAGCCTCCTTTTTAGTAACGTTGGCTTTCTCAGCAACTTTGTCGATCAATTCTGCTTTGTTCATGGTGACGAAAAAATGAGGGTTTCAGCCGTTTTAACACGAGAGAATCAGGGTTTCAAGAGCTTTGAAACAAATCAGTAGCGAAATTAGGTCGGTAATTTGAAAATGGATCCGAAATTGCGGGATTAGGCGAGCGCTACAGTGAAAATTAATGGGTCAATTTTAGTTCAGCTTGGGCGCTGCTAGAGACATAATCCTTTCTATCGCTAGAGCCGCATGGCTCACTAGGCGGAGGTGCCCCAGGGTTGGCTCTCACTAGAATGCAGTATCAGCGCTCTGTTATTTTTATGCCTCGCAAACCTTGGACAGAGGAGCAATGGCTATTTTTGGCTATTCCTATCTCAGCGGTTTCGATAGCAGCTTCTGTTGCGCCGAGAACGGTGCTAGCCGCCCTTGGGCCGATTGAACGAGCCATGTTGCTACTCGTCTTAGCCGTTATGGCCGGAACGAGCATCATCTGGGCGATGACGGATGAGCTGCCGGGGGAATGACTGTCTCAGATTCTGTGTTGGGCGCAGGGATCTGCGCCCCTAGTAGAGATTGTTATGGCCTGATTTGAGGAGGTTGGGATTAGGGCGTGCGGTAGCGCTGTAGATAGCGGAGTTTGTCGTTGGGATCGGGCCGGATTAGCAGACCATTTTCGGGGATGTCGATTACTCTGCTCCACTCGATGCGCTCGGCATAGCCTAGGATATGCAGGCTATCAATCGCACTTTGGGTATCGGCCTCTGAGCCTACTAGGTACAGGCGCAACCGTCTGCGCCTCGGCTGGGCTGTAGGGGTTACAGGCACAGGGGGCTGTGCCGCCTCCACAAAGGAAGACGGCAGGAAGTATTGAATTTGCAGCATTTGAAGGGGATTCCTTAACGCAAGTGGTAAGAAATCCCCGAAAAGCGGGTCGCCCCAGACATAAGAGCGAGCGGCAAGGCAGCCTAAAATAAGGCAGCCCGTGCAACAGCTGTAATCTGTTGTCGGGTTAGCTGTCGGTAGGTGTTGGAAGCGCCTGCCGATAGCGTTGACCAGGTTTTCGGGGAAAGACAAGCTGCATCCGGGCTAGTGACCAAACGCAGCTATGAGAGACGATATTAGTTCATCTGATCCTTGAAGGCAAGTAAGAATTAATACACTTCAAAAAATGAGTAGAGGTGCGATCGTATCCACCCGATTCTTAAACTGAGGCCGCAGATTGCTAATGTAATACAGGAAATCTTCAATCCTACTCTATCTATGCGGCGAGCGATGTCTACCCTGCTTAGCCATGTTGCGGTCGCGTTGCCTGGTAGCCATAATGGTACGCATACTATCTCAAGACTGTGATATGTGAGCATGGACACAACTGTTGTTGTAGTTGCAGGGATTATTGCACTCGTTGCGCTTATTGTTGTTTTTGTTTTCCGTGATCGCCTTTTGGAGCTTTCCGTCAATGGACGTGAAGGATCGATTCAAGCGAGGATGGAAGCCAAAGGGAAGGCAATAGAAGACATTCAGGATGAAAAACCTGTAAATGTTGTCTTTAAGGGAAATAAGTTGCGGGGTGAAGGCGAGTACCGAATGCAGCGTACTGATTTTTCAGAGAATGACATAGACGGCAAACAAAAACTGGAATTGGGTTACGATGAGCCGTCAAATAACGCCCTAGATGAGGAAGATCAGTAAAGCCGTTCCATGCCAAAACTGCGTAATTTAGCAAATAGAACGAAAGAACTCAATATCTTCTTGAAGATGGCAGAGGGTAATTACGACTGCCGCATCATGCTTATTGAGGGTGAATCAGGAATGGGAAAAACATCTCTGCTCAACCGATTTAGACAGGAGTGTCCTTCCGAAGTCAAATATGTACCCTTTGATTGTAAGGGCGTAAACAGCATAGCCGCTTTTCTGTCAGAAGTTGTAACTGACTTAGGGCATGATAAATTCCCAGCTTTTGGAAATAAGGTCAGATTGTTTGTGCAAGGAGGCGTTGACTTTTCTGAGAATGATATTGCCGCAGAAAAGAGTATTTCAATAGCAATTAACTCAGGAGTTGATCCTCAAACTCAAGAATACCGACTTGAGGAATTGGAAAAAGCGTTTTTTTATGACTTGGCAAAACTTGAGCATCGAACTGTAATTACACTTGATACATATCAATCAGCCAGCGAGCTGCTGCGGAATTGGATTGAAAGCAAGTGGTTACGAGCTGTCGGGAGATTAAGAAATGTAGTAACAGTAATTGCCGGACAACTTGTCCCTGCTTCAAATCACTCAGTTTGGGGTGATGATTGTGAACACTTTGTACTGAAACCCATCTCTGAAATAGAAGCGTGGTGCAAGTTCTGTTCAGAGCTGTTAGAGGAGGCAGTGTTATCAGAGGATGCAATTAAAGCAATTGCTCTAGGATGCAAAGGCCATCCAGCAAACATTCATCAAATGTTGTCAATTGCAGCGGAACAGTGGTAAGCATAGAAGATCTACTAAAGCGGGTACAGCAAGCTGAGACAGAAGTAGATCGGCAGTGGATCTTGCTGGAACTCCAAATGGGTCAGATGTCTGATGACTTAGTTTCTATGCTTTGGGCAGCGGCAATCCCACATTTTTTCGATAGCCGGATTCTGGCTGCGTTACGGCCAGAACTGGCAGATCAAGCAGAAAAACTTAATGCTGCGCTGAAAACGCTGACATTTGTAGAAGATTTTCCAGAACACGGGTATAACATTCATGAATTAACTCGAACAGTTTTGCTACGTCAGCTTTGGGGACAGAATCAAGAAGAGTTTTTAATCCTATCTGAACGAGCAGCTAATTATTTCTTTAATTTGAAGACATCGCCCGAAGAAGATGTTGAGTTCTTTTACCACGAGGTACTTAATGAAGAAGGACATCAAACGGGACGTCTCCTAGATAGAGCAATTGATTGGTGGACATACTATCAAATAGACCGCTTTCAAGCTGCAATTCAGAGCCTTTTAGAGCATAAGAAGGCTGAGAGGCTAGATACGTTTGGGCGTGCTTTTTTACTTCATTTAAACGGGTTAATTCAGTATAAGCACGCGAATTATAAAGAAGCTGAAATCTTCTTTGAAGACGCTCAAGCAAATTATAAAAGCATAAGACTAAAAAATTCGCGTTACATCACTACATTATTACGCGATCTTAGCAGTAGCAAAAGGAAACAGGGCCTCTACAAAAATGCAATAAATATCTGTGAAAGCTCCCTCTCGATCTGTGAGGAGCAACTAGGAGCAAACCACCCTGATACTGCTACCAGTCTGAATAACTTGGCAGGCCTTTATCAAGGTACAGGACGATATAGAGAGGCAGAACCTCTTTATGTCCGTGCTTTGCAAATTGTAGAAGAGCAACTAGGAGAAAATCATCCTGATACTGCTACCAGTCTGAACAACTTGGCAAGCCTCTACAAAAATACAGGACGATATGGAGAGGCAGAACCTCTTTATGTCCGTGCTTTGCAAATTGTAGAAGAGCAACTAGGAGAAAATCATCC